>JBHHYW010000147.1:0-6907 GCA_046757745.1 Candidatus Scalindua sp. | reverse complement strand
AAACGCCTTCGTACACACGGATTAATAAAGAAAATTACTCACTCGTATAAATACTCTCTGACTGTCTTTGGACGCAAAGTTATTACCACCGGTCTTAAACTCAAAGAACTTGTTATTATCCCTGAACTCGCCACACAAATATAATACATTTTTTTTTGACAAAATTGGTCAAAATATTTTTGTTAAGAGACTAATGGTAGTCAATTAAATCAACATCGTATGTGTCACAGTTCTTGATCCTGAAGACCACACGCCAGTTTGCCCTTAGAGCGACAGACTAGAAATCTTTCAAACGGCCTTTGAGGGGGTGCAGGTGAAATCCTGGCAAACTCATATCCTCCGGCTTTGTAGCATGGTTAAGAACGGCAAGTATATGTTTGAGCTTCTGTACATCCTGAGCCGTGACCTTACTACGGTCGGCCTTCTCAAAAAGGCATTGAAACCCTTTATGCCGGAAACTCAGTATCATAAGAGTAACGTATAGTATATATGCAATAGTCAAGGGTAAAAAGGTGAGGAGATTGATGATTTGTGAATTACGAATAACTAATAACAAGTGACTATTTTGGACACGCCCGCCACACGAATCGTCAGGCACGGATATACACACTCGCCAGATTGGCTGGCAAGCCCGCCAAACAACACGTCTCTAGCCGGTGTTCATAAAATATCCTTTAAAGAATACCTGTGGATATTTCCTTCTAAAATGTGGGGTGAAATCACCCCAGATGAGGAGTTTTTAACCCCCCCTCATAACCTGTTTATATTCCAGTAAATACCGCAAATTTTAGAAACAATTCCCCGAATTGACTGGGAGAAACTCCCCCACCATGCACACATTAGATTGGAACACCACCACCCTCCACAAGACATGTTTCTTATTTTTTTAAGCACCGAACTATCAGTATGTTAGAACTGAGATATTCTAATACTTTTGGCGAATAAAACAATTTCGGCACATAGTTTGAGATAAGTAGGGTTGTGAAAATCAGGTTGAGACAGTCAAAAGCACAATACTTAAACCCATATCCTCAGAGATAGTGATGTCCACTGGTCTGACCAAACCGGTGGCTGTCTCAAGTTATTAAGGTAGAGTATTTCTTAAATTAGAAGAATGAGCGATTACTGTGTAAGGAGAAAAAAGGAATTAATTAAACAGTTAAAGGGAGATTTGATTATGACTACTGCGTTATGTGAAACAAAACACATTTTCGAATTAAGCGACGTAATAGATACAAGGGCAAGTGAACGATTAAATCTGGCATTTCAGATAATGTTAAACGGCCACGTGGGCGAGACAATAAACATTAGTACGACTGGAGTTTATTTCGAAGTAATAACAGATGATATAGAGGCATTTTCTCCGGGGATAACAATCCTTATTCAGATAAATGCATCTGCACACACATCGGGTTTAGAACCAAGATATATCACTCTTAAGGGGCATGGTTCTATTGTCAGAAATGACATAAAAAATATCACCACTCATGGTAACAGATTGGGAGTAGCCATGGAATTTAAGGAAAAACTTGATCATCAGTTGGTCTAGATGGAGAAGAGATAAACATTGAAGATAACAAATACAAATCAACAAATAATTAGAGATCCGGAATTGTCAAAGGCTAATACGGCAGACAATCTAGCCGGCAAAAAGAAAGCGGATAGTAAAGTTGCCGCTGATAAATCAGCAGCAATTAAGACTGATACTGTCCAGATCAGCCAGAAGAGCATAGATCTTGCCAAAGCGGCAAAATCAGATAGTGGGGCCGGGGCAGGAGATACAAATAAACAGAGTAAGGCCGACGGGAACGCTCAAACGCATGCAGTACAAAATATAGATGAAAATGTATTATCTAAATTGCTTAAGATGGCGGACAAGAGAAGTGGGATCTTCGGTTCTTCAGGCATAGATGCATCTAAAGAGTCCGGAAAAAAAATAGACTACTTCTTATAAGTTGATTTTGCATGTATCACCACTTCTTCGTTTTTTGCCAGCTTCTGGTCACATTGGAAAGGAGTTTGGGCGGAAAGGAAACGAGTGGATGGCCACAATTTGAGACCTCCTATTCTCAAACTCTTCTATTGTTTGCTGTGGTATTAAACTGGTTTTTGGGTTCTTCATATTCAGTCCTCCTCCTCATAATCATCAATATTAGCTGGAGTCACATATCGCCGCTTATCCGGATTGTATGCCCAGGTTGGGACTCCAAATCTGCCTTTTGAATTTATTACTTTTTCAAACCTTCCATCACCATCACCATCAATTATTATATAATCTACCGGCTTTTCAGTATCACTGTCTATTCCATACGAATATATTTTGTCGTTGACTGACAGCACCTGAATTCGGCGTCCGTCTTGTGTAATATATATTCTCAGCCTTGATTCTTTGTCCGGTTTTTCTCTGTTAACATTAATATCTTTATCTAAAACCATCTTCATATTACCTATATCGGGGACTTTGCATATGTCTAATTCCTTTGTTAGTTTATCAATCCATTTTTTTACACCGGGGTGATCGGGTTTTTGCTCAGAGCTTTTTAGAATATATTTTAATGCATTGGGTAATTCGTTGTTCATGTAATATGCAATCCCTAAATAGTATTGAGCTGCAGGCTCATTTGGCTCTATTTCCAGGGCACGATCATATGCGGCAATAGCCTCTTTAAATTCTTCTGTATTTTTATAGGCCACTCCTAAACTGCTATAAAAGATAAAACTTTTATTATTCTCATCGTCTTTATAAGGTTCGAGCAGGGATATAACTTCATCCGGATTCTCATCCGGATTTAACTCTACTGAAAGTAGCGCCAGCGCCTCATAATCAAAATCACTGATTTCTTTTTCTTCCGGCTTGACGTCGTCTGTCTGAGTCTGGCCGGAATCTGTCCGGGCCTGCTCGGAACGTATTTTCATATTCTTTCTGGCCTGGGCAGATGGGTGAGCAGATAAAAGTATCAATAATGTTAAAATAAGAAATTTTCTCATTATTTTACTGATGTTGCGTGAAATGTTACTATAATAATTAAACGAAACCGGATTGTCCAATATCAAACTAATTCAGTCAAGGAAGATTTGGTCATCATATAGTGGACAATCTTCAGAATGAAGGGGCGATAGTTCTATAAAATCAAGAAGTAATATACTTAGACGTTTGCTGACAGTTGCTTTTTTAATTATGATTTTGCAGGCAGGTTGTTCTACTCCAGTGAAGAGGCCGCTTCTGATGCCTACAGAACCGGGACTCGGCTTGTCAGAGATTACAGATCCAAATTTTTTCCCTGATTTTAGAGATGATTATGATAAAGAACCTTTATTGGACTCTATAAGCAACAGTATGGCATATTTCAAGAAAATCAAGTCTTGCCCGAATGCTTTTAATTCACCAGGTTTTTCTCCTGAGAAGCAGGCAGAACGATCGATATATCTTTTTTCAAAAAGTATCTCATTCGGTTCCCCATGGTTCTATTGGTGTGCCTGTTACTTCAATGCGAAGTATGGCAACTGATAAAAAAGTTTTTCCACCGGGAGCGCTATTAAAACATCCGCCAGGGCAGATGTGTTCTTTGGAATAGGTGATGAGGCTATGTATAATGCGGGGAAATTAAATACATATGGCAAGCTTTATTATCTTCTAAAACGGTAAGGAAAGGAATGTTTGATTTCTATTATTGACACATGTCGCAGCCTCTCGAAAGAGAGATCGGTAGTTTTTTATCTTAATACTAATCGCTGATCATTGTTTTATTACGTTAAGTAATCTGAAATATTAAGTTTGTTATTGAATTCCACCGCTACGCACATTTGATTACCGCGACTGGTGATATTCTTTATGTTGTTTCTGATAACTATTCCGTTTCCACTAAGCTTGATCTTTCTTTTGCTTAAACCGGGTGTGGTCGTGTCTGCGGTTATTTGAATTGGAATTTCTGTCCCTGGAGAAAATGCGTGAATGTCATCTGTTATTACTTCAAAAAAGACCCCGGTATTACTAATATTTACTGTCTTACCATCTTGATCGTTTAGTAATATTTGCAATGTAAGGTCTAATCTCTCACCAACCCTTCTATCAGAATCTTTTGCTTCGACCTGCATATCATTTCTTTCCTTATCTCTAAATTTTATAAGCTTTCTGCTTATACCTATTTTTTACATTATTAAGAGTATAAATAATATTTGAATGTCTTTTCCCAATATCGCACATCACATGCCACATATGTATTGTTATAGGAGATTCTCTTCTGAACATACTTAAGCGCTGATTTGACAAAATGATGCAAAAACAATTTCTGGTGTGCCGTAGAAAGAGTAACATAGAATAGGATGCGATTTAGGGTAATATTACGCAATAATTACCCGGTAGAGTGGAAAAAACTACTAGAACTCTTTTAATTGAAAATGTTTTTTGTTTTGAGTGGTAGAAATGTAGTAAAACTTATTCTGTGGAATGTAGATAAAGGGAACATCCTCTTCTCTGCGAAACATAAAGTGTGAAAGGATCATGCGGTTTACGGCTCTGTGGCCGATAATCATAATGTTGTCCGAGGGATTGCTCAGGTAGAGGGCTTTTTTGATGCCACGGACTATACGCTCCTGCATAGAGACATATCCTTCTCCCCCCGGATAGATATAATTGTACTTGTCCTTTTTTCTTTCAGCGTATACTTGCGGCATTTGTTTTCTGATCTTTTTGTAACTCATACATTCACAGATTCCGCTGTCGATCTCGTCGAACTCTGCCAGGGGCATGATGGTGCAGTCTTCCTGGGCTTCTTTAATGGGTGACGCAGTTTGCTGAGTACGTTTTTTCTGACTGGTAAATATCAAAGGGATCCTTTTTTTCTTAAAATAATCAGCAAGCGCTCCGGCCTGTGCTCGGCCTTTTTCGGTCAAATCCGAGTCTCCGCCGATGCGGTCTTCCTTGTTATAGTACGTTTCACCATGCCGAATAAGGTAAAGGGTTTTTACAGTATTTGTGACCAGAAAGTCCCTGATCTGCTCGTAGTAGGGAATACTGTCGGAGATCTCTTCTTCCATGACTCTGTTGTGGAGGGAATCGAGCCTGATATAATTTCTTTCCATTTCCAGGGGTTCTTCAATAGATTGATAATATGATATCCTTTTCCTGAATCCCTTAATTGCTTTTTCCCTGGTTAGATGTCCAAACTCGGCCAGATCGATCTTTCTGAGTATGCTTGCGCTGAGGATTTCCTCATTGTTATTCACACACTCTATAAACAAGATGGGATGATCGTTTAACCTGGACTGGATCCTCTCTCTTCTGTCCCGGCTGACGTTGGATGCATCTAGAATTGCAACGTTTCCCGTACTATTGAGAAACCTTTGAGCCCTCTCCATATTAGTCAGGGCGATCTTTTCCCTGATTGCAACTCCTTCACTGTTGCTTGAATCGAAAAACTTGGCATAGGACGTGTTCTCCCTGATCGTCTTCCTTCTCAGATCGCCGTTATTGAAGATTCTGGCCTTTACCGATTCATGCACCAGGCTTTCTTTGAGTTTGGTCGCAATGGTGGACTTCCCCCTTGCCGGGAGACCAACCATCGCAATATACAATCGCTTGTTTTCCATGTCTTTGATTTTTAGTTTGAGCGATTTGTGCCCGCCCGTACCGAACAGTACGTTCGGGCGGGTAGCCGTAACCTTAAGGTTGCGAAAATTATGTGACTACGTCAAACGTTAAGGAACGCAGGCTTAAGTCGTGCCGAAGGGCAGACCTGTCTCTGGCATTGCCTTCGGCTACGATGGCATGTAATATAAGACTGTTCAATTCAGGTTCTGTAAAAATTATGAGATAACAAAAAAATTAGCAGACCCATAAAATTTGTCAGTAGTGATTCTTGTTTGCTATTTGTTGTTAACATTATAAAAGAATGTCTTGCGGTAGATAAATTAAAGATGTTACCGTTTTTTTAGAAATTCGATTTAGTGTGAACTTTTATAGGAAAGTATTCGGATAGTATCAATTTCGTAATGAAGTGTCAAGGCTTTGCCCCGCTAACAGGCTGTGTCGAATGAAGTTGCACAGGCAGCACGCGTGGGCGCACAAAAAAGCAGAAAAAGATTTTGCCTGAATATATTTTGCTATTGTCAGGGATTTACTTAAATATTATTTTGTCTTTACATCTTGTGAAACCTCTCCCTTATATTATATGCTATTCAGCTTTGCAATTTTGGTATGCCTATGATCGTTGTCATCCTCGCGATATTGAAACACGCACTAAGCACAAAACATGGAATCTATTCCATAAACATAGAAATATTTCCATGGTATTATTTCCATAATACGATAAGCGTTCATATCTATCTTATTGACACACCACATGATACGATTATTATATTTTCTGGCATTCTATTCGCGTTAAATAAAACAGATTTTTATATGTTTTGAAATTACAATTTCTTACTGTTGTCAAACAGATTTTCGCAACAGATATTCACAAGCCTTATAATTTTACTTTTAATACAAGGAGGTATGTATGGGTTAGAAAAGCAACATTATTTAAGAGTCAATTTATTTAGAAATTTTAATTTTATACGTATTAGGAAGAGAGAAGGAGGTGTAAAAGATGTTTAAGAATATGAAGTTGGGAACAAAGATATCATGTGGGTTTGGTATAATAACTTTCGTACTTATCGCCGCTGTGCTGACCTCAATATGGCAGGTTCAGAAAACTAATGCGGTAACCAGCAGGGTCATTGATTTGCGGGCGCCAACTGCCCAGACGAGCCTTACTATGAAAAACGGGGTCAACCACTCCTTGGCCGCACTTCGAGGCTGGATCATACTGGGTAATGATAAATTCAAGGACCAGCGCGCAAAGGCGTGGGAAGAAGGGTTAGATAAACCTCTGGCAGATATGAAGAAATATGCGCTCAACTGGACCAA
>JBHHYW010000146.1:0-6908 GCA_046757745.1 Candidatus Scalindua sp. | reverse complement strand
GTGGAGTCAGGGAAACGTTTACTGTTAGAAGAGTAGTGCAGGGAGAGGGTGTAGAACGCATATTTCCAATACACTCTCCAAACGTAACTGATGTAAAAGTGAAAAAGAGTCATAAAACAAGACGTGCCAAATTGTATTTCTTGCGTGATAGAAAAGGAAAGGGTGCACGACTGAAGGAAATTCGCAGAAGAGAAAAGAAAACAAATAGCGTTAAAGAAAAGGCTCCTGTTGTAGTTGCTGACGAACCGGCCGATATGACAGAAACAACAAAGCCTGAAAAGGCTGCAAAAGCTAAAACGGCTACAAAGGCTCCAAAGGCCGAAAAACCCATAAAAGCTCCGAAAGCCAAGTCTAAAGTTGCTAAAAAGAAGGATGAAAAATAACCAACTTGATTCTGGAGAGCTTTGCATAAAGGGTGAAAACCTGGCTGCAAAGTTCCTGAAAAAAAGAGGATATAAAATATTCAAGCGGAATTATGTCAGCAAATACGGAGAGGTTGATATTGTAGCGTATGACAAGGGCACCATTGCCTTCGTTGAGGTGAAGACTCGCCAGTCAGAGAATTATGGCCCGCCGGAACTGGCGGTAACAAGAGAAAAAAGAAAAAGGATCATCAAGACTTCATTAAACTACCTGGCACTAAATCATATCGATGGCATAGATTATCGTTTTGACGTTGTTTCAATCTTGTTTAAAGAAGACGATACTAATCCGAATATAGAATTGTTAAAAAGCGCATTTACGGCAGATGGAGTTTTTAACTAAATCAAACCGGGTTCATCCTGCTTATGCTACAGTAGTAACTCTTGATATCAAGTGGAATCAAGTATCCTTCCTTTCTGAAGGATTCCTGAGTAAACTCCTGGAATCCCGGCGAAAGCTGGGTGTACACGCTTACCAAATAGCATAATTTTCCACTTGATGTCGAACAATTGTCAATGTGATTTAATGAGGCGGTAATGGAAACCTTTTTACACGATGGATTATTTGGCGGGCAGGTTTACACATCTTTGATCGCTATATTGTAATGGAAGGCTAAATCCTTCCGTTACAGTTTGCAAAATCTTAATAGTTGAGATTCGAGATATGATAATTGACACTCATGCACATCTGGATTTTAAGGATTACAGAGACGATATTGATGAAGTAATAGAGCGTGCAGGAGAAGTCGGCGTTGAATACTTGATCAACGTTGGAACTACTGTTGCCTCCAGCATAAAGTCTATTGAACTGACAAAACAATATGAACAGATTTATGCAAGTATTGGCATACATCCTAATGATGCCTCGAAAGTTCCCGGTGAGGAATGGTCCATGTTGGAGGCGTTGGCAGGTGGAGACAAGGTCGTTGCAATTGGCGAGACAGGGCTTGATTACTATCGCGACCGAAGTAAGCGGGAAGACCAGAAACGTCTGTTCCGCCAGCATATAGGATTGGCTCAGGAGCACAACCTGCCGATTATAATTCATAACCGTGATGCAAGCGATGATTGCCTTGAAATCGTCCGGGAATATAATGGCAAAATAAAGGGTGTCGTTCACTGCTTCAGCGGCAGCAGAGAGGTTGCAGATGAGTTTCTGAAACTGGGGTTTCATATTTCTTTTGCGGGTCCAGTAACCTTTCCCAAAGCTGATAATTTAAGGGAGGCCTTAAAAGCTGTCCCGGTGGAAAAGTTGCTCCTGGAAACAGACTGTCCTTTTCTGGCGCCACAGCCAAAAAGAGGTAAGAGGAATGAACCTTCTTATCTTCAATATACAATTCCGGTTCTTGCAGAATTATATAAATTATCAGTTGAAGATATTGAGAGGATTACTACACTCAGTGCAAAGAATCTGTTTGGTATCGGGCAGGTTAGTACCAAAGGTGAAATTGCGTACGTTATAAGAAACTCTTTATATTTGAATATAACGAGCCGGTGTTCCTGCAGATGTGTCTTTTGCTCAAGGGAGACAGCCCCATACGTAAAGGGACATTATCTCGGCCTGGAGGAAGAGCCAACCGTTGAAGAATTGATAGACGCCATAGGAGACCCGTCCGGTTATGATGAGGTGGTATTCTGCGGTTTTGGTGAATCTACTGAACGCATGGACGTGTTGACGGCAGTTGCCGGATATTTAAAAGATAAAGGTGCCAGGGTGAGGCTCGATACAAATGGACTTGGAGATTTGATTAACGGCAGGTCTATATGCGAAGAGCTTAAAGGCTTGGTAGACACAATCTGTATCAGCCTTAATACAAACATTGAGGAAGAATACCAGAAGCTGTGCCATTCTGAATTTAACGGTAATGCCTACCCGTCTTTAATTGCTTTTATTAAGAAAGCCAGAGAATTTATCCCAGACGTGATGGTATCAATAGTTGGCATGCCCGGAGTTGATGTAGAAGGTTGTAGAGAGATAGCTGAAGAACTAGGCGTCCGTTTCAGAGTCAGGGAATATAATAATGTCGGATAGGAAGTCTTAATTTTGCCACAGATTTGTACAGAAAAAGGATTTAAGATGAACGCCGAATATACCTGCCATTCAGATCATAAACGAAGATGACAGACACCAACTACTTTCGAACGAAAAGCAACCTATTCTGATAGCCCCTGCATACCAATGACTTTCTCAGTTGCCGTAATATAACATACTGTGTCATTAATCCCCCTTTTTCAAAGGTGGAAAGAGTGAAATTATAAAGTATGGGAATTAAATGGGGGCGGTTAAGTTAATTACTCCTATATTCAGTTTTCCCGCCTATCTTTCTTTCCAGATCACAGGTGCATTGTATGCCACGTGATTTCATATTATCTTATATCCAACTGTAAGCCTTATTCTGTCTGAAGTATAAAAGGTTAGACACCCTTGACTGCATAAAAAATAATCGAATTATTTATTGATATAAGTAAGAATTTGATTAAAATGATGTTAATGTTTCAATTATTCTTGTCGTAACCATAGAATTTCTAAAATTTGAAATTGTTTATGTAATAAATCTCACAACATACCAGATAAAGGAGGATAAATCTTGACGAAAAGAGACACTTCGGAAGCAATGGCCTTAGTACAGATACTGGAAGAATCAATAGAAAGAGAACGAAACTCTTATGATTATTACGCTAAGGCGGCCAGACAATCCGGCAAACCTTCCGTTAAAAGGATGTTCTTACGCCTTGCAGAGATGGAGAAAGGACATTTTGCTGAATTAAGCAAGCAGTTGGATTATGTTCAGGCACAAATAATAGTTGATAGTGCAATTACCGGTGGCTGTTAGGTATTTGAGATTATGGGAATTGACTGATGTTATATCTAAAATTTTTTCTAAGACAACCTTACAAAACATCAATAACATGTTGGTAGTTCTTGGCGCTTTAAGCGCCTTTGTCAGGAGTGCAACATAGTGGCGATAGAATACTATTTTTAGCTTACAAACATTTCGATTCAGGTTGCAAGCCTGAATCGGCAGTATGCAAAGCAAACAACTTTGTAATTTTGTATAGTCTTTAAAAGTATGATAGTAAAACATATAAGGGTGGATTAAGCGAAGCCACCTTTATTTCTAATCTATGTGCTAATAAGGGAAAGTTGCTATAACCCCCAATTTATTCCATGTTCAAATGTAAAGGATAAATAGATAAATGGACATAGACAGAGACACACTTCAACAATTATATTACTATCTTAAACTGACCAGACATCTGGAAGGGAGGATTACCTCCCGGTACCGTCAGGGAAAAGTTGTTGGAGGTGTATGGACAAGTAACGGCACCGAGGCCGTCTCGGTAGGGTTTTCGTATGCCTTAGGAAAGGACGATATCACAGCTCCTTATTTCAGAGATATGGGAGCCTTTCTGGTAAGGGGTATTACTCCAAGAAGGCTAATGGCCCAATACTTTGGTAAGAAGACCGGGGTTACAGGAGGGAAAGAAGGTAATGTCCATGTTGGTGACATAAACTTTGGAGTTTGTGGGTTCCCCAGTCATCTGGCTGATAATTATCCGGTCGCTGCAGGCGCTGCTCTGGCTTTTAAGATAAGGGGCGAGAAGCGTATTGCTGCAGCATGTACCGGCGATGGTGGAACGAGCAGAGGCGATTTCCATGAGGCCCTTAACCTTGCATCCGTACTTAAATTACCGGTTGTATTCTTCTGTAATAATAATCAATATGCCTATTCAATGCCGCACGAAAAAGAGATGGCTATAAAAGATGTTGCAGAACGTGCCCTTGCTTATGGAATGGCAAGCAAAATTGTGGATGGTAATGATGTCGTTGCTGTATATTCGGTGGCAAAAGAGGCATACGAAAAGGCAAGGGCAGGTGATGGCCCTACATTTATAGAATGCAAGACCATGAGGATGCATGGCCATTCAGAGCATGATGCTGCAAAATATGTCCCCAGGGAACTTCTTGAAGAGTGGAAGAATAAAGATCCTATACAGAGAATGGAAAAGTATTTAATTGAAAACAATATGGCTTCTGAAGAAGAGATAAAAGAAATTGGCGAACGCGTTCGGGAAGTAGTAGAAGATGCTGATGAGTTTGCTGATAACAGTCCGTATCCGGAAGGTGAAGAGGCGCTGGAAGGGCTTTATGCTACCCCCATAGGGACCAATAGGTAAGTGGTAAAAAAATTATGAAGGAAATAACATACGTAGAGGCAATACATCAAGCTTTATGGGAGGAGATGGAGATGGATGATAGTGTATTTCTCCTTGGTGAAGATATCGGGGCGTACGGAGGAGCATTCAAGGTTACAGAAGGAATGCAGGAAAAATTCGGTGAAATGCGCATTCTTGATACACCGCTTTCGGAATCCGGTTTTACCGGAGCGGCAATAGGCGCTTCGCTTGTCGGTATGAGACCGGTGGTTGAAATGCAGTTTGCAGACTTTATCTCCTGTGCATTCGATCAAATCGTAAACGTGGCGGCTAAAAATTTCTATCGTTGGCAGGCCAGAACTCCTATCGTGATCCGTGCGCCATATGGTGGAAACATACACGGAGGCGCATTCCACTCCCAATGTCCGGAAGGATGGTTCTTTCACACACCCGGGTTAAAATTAGTTGCTCCTGCGTTTCCATCAGATGCCAAGGGACTGCTCAAAGCTGCAATCAGAGATGATGACCCGGTCATCTATTTTGAACATAAGTATCTGTATCGAAGGATAAAAGAAGAAGTACCTGAAGATGATTATGTCGTACCTATTGGAGAGGCGAGAGTTGTAAGGGAAGGAGGCGATATCTCATTGATAACTTACGGCGCAATGGTTCATACAGCGCTTGACGCTTCAAAGAAACTGGAGGAAGGCGGGATCAGCCTGGAAGTCGTTGATCTCAGGACTCTTTTGCCATTAGATAAGGAAACGGTCTTTGATTCGGTAAAGAAAACCAGCAAAGTAATTGTCCTTTATGAGGCGACAAGAACAGGGGGAGTTGGCGCTGAAATTGCCGCATTAATCTCTCAAGAGGTTTTTGAATATCTGGACGGGCCAATCCTGCGCATATCATCGCTTGATACACCGGTTCCTTACAGCCCACCAATGGAAGAATATTTCCTTCCGCAGATAGAAGACGTTATTGAAGCGGCTGAGAAACTTGTCGCATACTAGCAGAACGTTTCATTTAAATATTGTGACATTTCCACATATAGTAAGCGTCTGCCTAGGCGGACGTTTTTCATCATTTGATGGGTCTATGATATTATTACATAAGTTGCCCAACCTGAAGGTTGCGACTTACTTAAATCGCTCAATTTAGATTTTAGCTTTCCGGGACAGAAAACATGGCCATAGACATAATTATGCCACAGATGGGTGAAAGCGTTGCAGAGGGGACGATTATACACTGGCTGGTGAATGAAGGGGACAGAGTTCAAAAGGACCAGCCGATTGTTGCGATAAGTACCGATAAGGTGGATACAGAAGTACCTTCTCCAAAAACAGGTATATTGGGAAAGATAATTCATAAAGAAGACGCTACTGTACCTGTTGGGACAGTTATTGCCAGGCTGGAAGAGGTTAAGCCGGGAGACGCTTCTTCTACTGAGAAGGAGGAGATCGTACCTGCTAAGGAGAAGAAGATAGAGAAAAAAACCATTGCTGTTCCTCCTCGTCCGCGTAAAAAAGAGGCCGAAATAAGGCTTTCACCTCTGGTTAAGCGCATGGCCGGAGAATACAGAATTGATCTGAGCAATGTGAGGGGAACCGGCATTGGCGGCAGGATTACGAAACAGGATATTCTAAGCCACACAAAAGGGAAGCCGGCATCTGCGCCTCCTGCTGAGGAAGAAACAGAGGAGAAAGAAAAGATAGTTCCGGTAAATCCCAAACGTAAGATAATTGCTGAACGGATGGTGGAAAGTAAAAAAACCGCCGCACACGTAACTACCACTTTCGAGGTAGACATGTCAAGGATAGTAAATTTCAGGGAAGAACACAATGAAGTATTCTTCAAGGATGAAAAGGTCAAACTTACCTACCTTCCGTTTGTCATGCTTAATACTGCACACGCCCTTAGACAGCATCCAGTATTCAATTCATCATGGTCAGATGAAGGTATAATCGTGAAGAAAGATATAAATATAGGAATAGCAGTTTCTCTGGAAGACGGTCTAATCGTGCCGGTTATAAATAATGCTGATAAAAAACATCTGGCTGAACTTGCTAGAGCAACCCGTGATTTAGCAGAAAGAGCCAGGAATAAAAGATTAAAACCGGATGAAGTCCTGGGTGGTACATTTACAATTACAAATTACGGTTCCAATGGAAGTCTGTTTGGTACACCTATTATTTTACTGCCTCAAATTGCCATATTAGGAATTGGGACGATAACAAAGAGGCCTGTTGTGACAAACGATGCCATTGCTATCCGACCCATGATGTATTTGAGTCTTTCTTTTGATCACAGGGTAGTTGACGGCGCCAAAGC
>JBHHYW010000145.1:0-6923 GCA_046757745.1 Candidatus Scalindua sp. | reverse complement strand
ATAGGCATAATTATTCCTCCAATACGCTTAAGAGATAATCTGCAGCTACCCCCGAACGGGTATAGTATAAAAATAAAGGGGCAGACCGTTGATAAAGGCGAGTTGATGCCTGATAGTTATCTGGCCCTGGGTGAAGAGGGGGTAGCGCCTATTGAAGGTATTGCAACTACAGATCCGGCTTATGGATTACCTGGCAAGTGGGTGACTGAAGCTAAGAAAGAAACTGCAGAAGCTGCGGGTTATACAGTAATTGATCCAACTTCAGTACTGGTTACTCATTTGACGGAAACCATTAAAACCTATGCTCATGAGATGATAACCAGAGAAGATATTCAAAAGATAATTGATACAACGAAAAAGGATTCACCAACCCTGGTAAATGAATTTACCCCTAATGTTCTTACGCTGGGTGTAGTCCATGAGGTGGTAAGGAACCTGTTAAAAGAAAGAATTTCAATAAAAGATTTTGTGACAATACTGGAGACTCTTATTGACTATGCTCCTGCAACTAAGGACCCTGAAGCCCTGACTGAATATGTGAGGCAGAGATTATGTAGAACATTATGCGGTCAATATCAGAGTGAATCTAACAAGATCAGTACAATTTCATTCGAGCCGGGACTGGAGCAGGAAATCATGAATTCTATTCACGAAATGGGGACTAAATCTGTGCTTGCATTAGAACCTAATTATGCTCAGAAAGTGGTTGAGGCAGTTACGGAAGCTATCAGGAAAGCCTACGCATCCAGTAACAACACGGTTCTTTTAACATCTTCAGTATTAAGAAATCATATTAGGAAACTTACAGAAACGGCATTACCTTATTTACCTGTGTTATCTTATAAAGAAATTGCACCGGGGGTTCAAATAGAATCACTGGGGATTGTGAGCCTGACAAATGAAAATTAAATCATTTATTGCATCAACAGTACAAGCGGCATTGGCAGATGTAAAAAGAGAAATGGGCGACTCTCCCATAATTCTGGAAACGAGAAATATAGAGGAGGGAGATATCAAGAGTAAGGCGGG
The DNA here is from genome assembly GCA_046757745.1 of Candidatus Scalindua sp. Taxonomy (GTDB): domain Bacteria; phylum Planctomycetota; class Brocadiia; order Brocadiales; family Scalinduaceae; genus Scalindua. The sequence continues at coordinate 5,894 of JBHHYW010000145.1, read as the reverse complement.
ACAGAAACTGATTGAGGTTGTTGCGGCGGAAAATAACTCTGGCGGGGATGAGAACAGGAACTCTGACAATGATATGTGTCAGAGTCACGGCCAGGATGAGCAAAGTGATAATAACGGTTTGGAACGGGAATTATCAGGCCTGCATTCACCGGAACTATTTAAGATCCGAAACGGTTATACGTCTCTGTCTGGTAACGGAAACGGTAACGGAAATGGGAACGGAAAAGGAACATTAGCAGATCGTTTAAAACCTGAGGACCTGGTAGAAATGGCTGATTTGCCTACAACTGTCAGCAAGCCAGACTGGCAAATCCATCCGAATGGCAATGGCCGGTCAGACCATGTACGGGAGGGAGAGGCCGGGCAGGTATTGGAAGGTGCAGGCAGTAATGGAAAGTCAATATCTCATGCCGGGCTGAATATACAAAGTGATAAAGGCAATATAAATCCACAATTACCAGGCAGGCGCCAGATAGACTTATCTCAGTCAGACCAGGATTTACAGAATCCATACCCAGCCGGAAACGGTAGGAAGGATAGCCCTGGCCGCCAGATGGATAGTGATATTCAGGCGGATTTGGTATTTCAATTACTCTCAGATGACCTGATACAAGCGGCAGACTATAGCACAGATGAAGGTTCAGCCCAGATTGACAAGCAGAAAGCGGCTGCTGATGAATACCAAAAGGACCTGTTATTGAAAGACGAAACTATTCACAAGCTTACAGCCCGGATTGACAGGCAGAATGTGGTTGCTGATGAATACCAAAAGAGCCTGTCATTGAAAGACGAAACCATCCACTGGCTTACAACACAGGTTGACAAGCAGAAAGCGGCTGCTGATGAATATCAAAAGAGTCTGTCAGTGCAAGACGAAACCATCCACCAGCTTACAGCCCAGGTTGACAAGCAGAATGCGGCTGTAGAAGAATACCAGCAAAATTGCGATTTGAATGTTGATTGGCCTGAAGAAAATAAGAAGCTATATAAACAACTTTGTGCTCAGCAGGTTGAAAGGGAGCATTCCAGGATTCTAATAAATGAGGTTTTGAGCAGACAGAACGTAGATGATTCTAAAGAAATAGATGTACTGCGCCTGTTGATCAGGGAAAGCATTATGAATAAGATTGAAATTCCTGCTCCAGATTCAAATAGTCAGGAGCAATGTAAAACAATGGCGTTCATAGGCGCCGCAGGGTCAGGGAAGACTACGACTGTTTTAAAGTTGTCCTCAGATATACAAGAACGTTCTGATAAAGACATATTGCTAATAAGTATCAAGGGGGATTTTGCGGAAAAACTAAATAAAATGTCAGGCTCAATAGAGGCTACTGTATTGACGGCGTCAACACCGCAGGAACTTAGAGAGATTATAGATGAATATGGAAATAACTCACATATTCTTATTGATACGCCGGGAGTAAACCATTTTGACGAAGATGCATTATCAGGTTTGAAGGAATATCTTGATGAAATACCTGATCTGGAGACTCATCTTGTTGTAAGTGCGGCAACCAGATACATTGATATTATTAAGAGTGTTAAAAAGTTTAATATTTTTCCTGTTCATCGATTACTTTTTACCAAGGTTGACGAGACGGATTTGTATGGCACATTATTTAGTGTTGCGGAACAGACGCAGATACCTCTTTCCTATGTTGCTGATGGACAGGAGATTTCGAATGATATCAGGCTGGCAACGGCAGAAATGGTTGCAGACATGATATTAAAAATATAAGAATATTGGATTGCGGAATGTAAAAAGATGGATTTGCCTCTCTTAATCCACCTACAGGCCGAATCCACAAAATATAGAATAACGAAAAATGAATTCTAAGATTCCACAATCCACAATCTGAAATCTAAAATAGGAAGGAATATGATAAAGCACCAACTGTTAATGATCGGTTTTAGATCCAGCATATATATTACTATGTTTGTTTTCTTTCTTTCATGTGTTCTCGGATATGCGTCAGGACTGTCGATTGAAACGATCATTCAAAAGGCAGTAATAGCTGGCAGTTTATCTGGTTTGACCTCTTTTGTTATGATAAAAATGCTGGTGAGACTTGTTGCGGGAAATATTGGTGTGGGAAACAACAAGAACATTAATAATGGAAATAAAGGTGCAGCAAGATAAATCTGGTGTTGTAAACAAAGAAAAGCGGGACAAATTTGTGATGGATTACCTGCCACTTGTTAAATATGTAGTGGGTAAGTTTATGATTTATCTTCCCACACACCTGGATCAGGAAGATTTGATTGAGTCGGGAATCCTGGGATTGATAGAGGCGGCGGAGAGATTTAAAGAGGATAAAGGTGTGAAATTCAAAACATATGCTTTTCACCGGATCAGGGGTTCCATTTTAGATTATCTTCGTTTGCAGGATTGGGTGCCTCGTTCAGTAAGAGAAAAGGATAATTTAATCAAAGAAACGTATAATTCGCTCGAACAGAAACTTAATAGATCTCCTCAGCCCGAAGATATTGCCGAAGAGTTGGGTATTAGTTGTAATGAACTGGATAAGATGCTGGCAGATATTAACATGTGCTCCATGCTATACATTGAAGATATAAACATTGGCGGCGATGGCGGTTCGAGACTAAATGCAAATGAAATAATCAAAGATAATAAAGCCAGTGAACCTTTAAGTAACCTGGAACTGCTGGAGGAAAAAGAGGTGCTGGAACGTGCTATTACAGAACTTCGTCCCAAGGAAAAACTGGTTATAACTCTATACTATTATGAAGATATGCTTCTAAGGGAAATAGCAGAGGTAATGAATTTGTCAGAATCTAGAGTTTCACAACTACACCATAGAGCATTGATGTCAATCAGGTCAAAGGCTAATAAGCAAAGTAAATTGGCAACTGAAAGGAGCTAATTTATCATGAGTGATAGTATTCAGCCTATTCGTTATATTCCGCCAATACATCGACTTAAACATAAAGGAAAGAGTGGCGATAAAAAAGATGATAAGGAAGGTAAACAGGATTTCTCAAGTCACCTGCCTTCTAAAGATGAGGACGTGAAAGGCAAGGGTAGTAACCATGAAAATGAACAACATAAAGATTCCGGGCAACACAAACAAGGAGATAAAACCTCTTTGCAATCAAGGAAAGAGGATGATCTGGATGGCACCTGTGGTTTAATCCTGGATACAGAGGTGTAGAAAAGCATTATGTTGCTATAACCAAAGATATGTTAGTGGGAGATACAGTGGTGGGGTGTGATCTGTATCTGAGGAGTTACGTTAATGGAGGATGCGCCAGATATGATTTATTTTGTCGTGGAGATGAGCAATTTGGGAGTGACAGAAAAGGAGTGCTAATAGAAGGAAATGTAGAAAAACTCTATATTCCTTCGAAGGATTATAATAATTTCTTCAAATATCAGGAGAAAAACCTGCCAAATATCCTGGCAAATAACAATCTAAGTTCAAGGGAAAAGTCACATGCAGTTTACCATGTTGCAAAAAGTTTAACCAAAGAAATCCTGCATGATATTTGTACGGAGGGAGTTGATTTAGACAGGGCTAAAAACTGGGTTAAATACACCATTAGTTTTGTCCTGAATGATGAAGATACTTTTTCCGGTTTGTTGAGTATGACTTCGCACGATTATTATACGTATACACACTCATTAAATTTGTTTGTATTCGGATTGCTCTTTGGTAAACATCTTGGTTTAGGTACGGACAATTTGAATACTTTTGGGACAGGATTGTTATTGCATGATGTCGGCAAGATTAAAGTTCCATTGGAAATTCTTAACAAACCTGGCAAATTAACAAAAGATGAGTATGGAATTATAAAGAGACATCCTATATCTGGCTACAAGCTTTTGAAAGATAAAGAGAATATAGATGGAAAATCGCTGAAAGTGGTTATGCAACATCATGAAAATTATGATGGCACCGGGTATCCCCATGGTATCGGCGGAAATGAAATTGATTTGTATGGAAGGCTTTCTCGAATAATTGACGTATACGATGCCATAACAACAAAGAGATGTTATGCGGGCGCAATGAATCCATTGACTGCCTTAAAGGAGATGGGCGAGAGTATGGGTAATTGTTTTGACATGGAGTTGTTTAAAGAATTTGTATGCTTCCTGTTACCTAAAGGTTCACAGTTTATTAAAGGTGACGATGGAATAGTATGTTTAAAGACTTGATGCCTTTTTCTTTTCAAACAAGACAATTGGGAGCATTCCCGATTTTTTGTAGATAATAAAGGTGGATTCGGCCTTTGGCCTTAATCCATCCTACATCGTACCATATATTTGTTTTCTTTGTAGGGTGGATTAAGCGAAGTTTAGCCATACGCCCCTACTAATAAATTTTACATGGAATCATAAATAATCGGAGCAAAGTAATGCATGCTTTTTTCCCTGTTACGTTGAATAGTTTAAAAACTGATACAGTAATTGGTTGTGATATATACCTGCTTGTTTCTGATAATGGCAGGAGCAACTATGTATTGTATTGTAAAGGTGATACTGCATTTGAGAATGAGAAAAGAGAATTACTGGTAAGAAAGAATATCAATAGGCTTTTTATAGGCAAGGAAGATCAAAAGAAATATTCTGAATACCTGGAATCAAACTTACAACATATTCTGTCTGATGAGAAAATCCAACCTGAAGAAAAAGCTAAGATTGTTTATGGTACAGGCACAACTATGCTCCATGATGTATTCAAGGAGCCAGTGCACAGGAATATTGTAAGGTCTCAGACGTTTGCTTACAAAATGATTGATTATATTCTCAGGGACGGCAGGGCTGCATATAATCTGCTCAAGATAACATCACACGATTACTATACGTATACGCATTCGGTAAACGTAGCAACTATAGGGTCCTTGTTTGCAAAAAACATTGGTTTGAATGAGAAAGACATGAAATCTTTCTGTACAGGTATGCTGCTTCATGATCTTGGTAAGACCAAAGTCAGTTCCAGCATTCTTAATAAAAAAGGGCATTTAACTGAAGAAGAGTTTGAAAAGATAAGGATGCATCCTGAAATGGGTGCAAGGATATTGAAGGAGTCCGGGAGTGGTCTTAAGGATGAATATGTAGTAATATTACAACATCATGAAAACTGTGATGGCAGTGGTTATCCATATGGACTTAAAAAAGAGCAGATACATTATGTTGCCAGGTTAGTGCACATAATCGATATATATGATGCATTAACTACAAGAAGGCCATATTCGCCCCCTCAAAAACCATTCGATTCTTTAAAATTGATAAAAAAAGAAATGTACAACTCTGTTGACCATGCAATGTTTAAGAGTTTCATAAAGTTTCTGGGAGGGCAAAGATAACTGTGACTCCGTTATCTTTTTAAAGGGAAATAATAACAACAGGTAGGAAAGAAATGGAACTATTTAACAACAACATTACCCCGAAAGACACTCTCCTTATCTGTATCCGTATTTTTGGCCTTATCGTATATCACGTAGTTTCAACGTCTTATGCGATACCGGAGGAATAAAATAATTTATTGTGGGGTTAGGCACAAGGGTTGCGATCTATAAATCGTGAAACTTGGAGACTGTTCTAGTACGGGCGTATTGCCATACGCCCCTACGGTGTGTTAAAGGGAAATGATGAGAAGATTGAAAAGTAAAAATCTGGCCAGGACATATCCAAGGCAGTCGTCTGTCGCCCGAGGACGACCCTGTGCCAGCTCACAGACCCGACTCAGTCGGGAGGACGGCCCTGTGGGTAACTTCAAGATCCGCCATGGCGGGACTCGATGTGGCAAGCATAATAGAATAAGAACTACAGCAGAGTTTAATGGGAATAACATAGCATTGGCAGACTTAGTTGCAGTATTTACTGAAGAGGCTTATAAAATCTGTAAGAACGGGCAGATAGCAAGATTAAT
>JBHHYW010000144.1:0-6933 GCA_046757745.1 Candidatus Scalindua sp. | reverse complement strand
CTTTGCTTAAGATATTCATCCCCCTTTTTGGTTCTGGCTTGGCCAGGTTAGGAATTAGGGAATTCTCGCCTCTCAAGCTGTCGGACAGGCAGGGATTGCGGGATTCCTCAATTCGCAATTCTTCAATCCCTTAATTTATGATTCCAATTCGTTCGGGTTAGGAATCTGGAATAAAATGCGAGTTTTAGGAATAGATCCTGGTACAATGGTAACCGGTTATGGCGTTGTTGATGGTATCAATGGCAAGTTGTCTTACGTAACTCATGGTACAATTGAGGGTAGGAGGAAAGATTCTTTTCCGGACAGGCTTAAATTGATTTTCGATGGGTTAAATAAAGTTATAAAAAAATATAAACCAGATTATATCGCATTAGAAGAAGTGTTTTATGGGAAAAGCGTAAAATCGGCGATCAAGATAGGTGAGGCCAGAGGCATAGCCATCCTGTGTGCGGCCTCAGCAAATATCCCGATGTCCGAATACGCACCTACCGTAGTTAAGAGGGCGGTTGTTGGTTCAGGTAATGCTCAAAAAGTACAAGTAAGTGAAATGGTGAAGATTATACTGGCCTTACCTGCGGTACCGGAGAAGTATGATGCTTCTGACGCTCTCGCAATCGCTATATGTCATTGTCATCGAAGTAAAACGATGATTTAGCCTTGACAGATATATACTAAAAGCTATAATTTTCAGATTAGAATTCTAGTTTACAGTTTGTTGTAATTTATTATATATTAAGCTATTAAGAGAAATATGAGTTTGCAGGTAACAAGCAAAAATTCAAAAAAAAGTAAGATTTCAGATATTCTGTATGAGGGTATTTTTCCTTCTGAAGTTGATGCTGAAAAATTGAAAAGAGGATACAAGAAGGACATATCAATGGAAGAGGCAATTCGTAAATCCAGGGCATTAATAGAGGCATTACCATATATACAATCATTCAAGGATAAAGTGGTTGTAGTAAAGTTTGGTGGTAGTGCTATGGTCAATATAAAAACCTTTCAAAGTATCCTTCAGGATGTGGTTTTTATGAAGACTATTGGTATGATGCCTGTAATCGTATATGGTGGTGGCCCACATATAAGCAGTGAGATGGAGAAGAGGGGGAAAAAGCCTCTTTTTATACATGGATATCGTGTGACTGACGAAGAGACGCTGAAGATCGCTATTGATGTACTTATAAACCAGATTGGCAAGTTAATTATAAATCAAATAAACGAAATGGGATCAAAAGGCGTATGTGTGTGGGAGAGGGAAAAGAGTCCGATCAGGGCCAGAAAGTTTATCTGTGAAGGTGAGGATAAAACAGAGTCAAGTGATCTTGGCTATGTGGGTGAGCTTACAGGGATAGAGAGTGAAAGATTTTATAATTTGTGTGAAGGTGATAATATTCCAATTGTACCACCAATTGCTGAAGGGGCTGGAGAGGTGAATTTTAATGTAAATGCGGATAATGTAGCCTCCTTTATTGCCGGCTCCTTAAAGGCAGAGAAATTAGTATTTATTTCTAATACACATGGGATATCAACGGACCCGTCCGATCCGGTATCATTTACGTCTACGTTACACGAGGATGAGGTAAATAATCTGATAGAAAGTGAGATAATAAGTGGTGGCATGCTACCGAAAGCAAGAGCTTGTATTTCGGCATTGAGGAAGGGCGTAAGAAAAGCCCATATTATTGACGGTAATATACCCCATTCCCTATTGCTGGAGATATTTACTGACAAGGGGATTGGGACACAGATCATAGTTTAAGTCACTTTTTAGTACTTAGTGTCCCCGCCTGACCAGTCAGTTCACCCGCCAGTGCCGTATCGGACGGAGGTAGGTTTGTGGCTAAATGGTTGTTTCGGCAGCGTAATCTTTAGGTGTTTTAAGAGTTGGTCTTTTTGGTATTTACCCACTTCAAAAAGAGCACACAAAATTAAACCCTTCCATTTTTTCAGTTTCCTCACATCGCAGGAAAACCGCATATGGGAATTTAGATATGAAGAAAAGTAAAATTATTGAAAACTACGATAATTACGTAATTCAAAATTATCCTCGTCACCCAATTGTGCTTGTTAAGGGTGAAGGAGTGTATGTGTGGGATGAAGACGGAAAACGATACCTGGACCTTTTCTCCGGATGGGCAGTCAGTTCGCTGGGACATTGTCATCCTAATGTGACTAAGGCGACACAGGAGCAGGCGGCAACGCTGGTGCATGTGCCTAATATCTTCTATTCTGAGCCGCAGGGACGCCTTGCAAAATATATTTCTGAGAACTCATTTAAGGGCCAATGTTTTTTTTGTAACAGCGGGGCGGAAGCGAATGAGGCGGCCATAAAACTGGCAAGGATTCACAGTTTTCCGAAAAGAAAATATAAGATTATTACGATGAAGGATTCCTTTCATGGAAGAACCATGGCAACCGTCACGGCTACAGCACAGCCAAAGTATCATAGAGGTTTTGCTCCACTTGTCGAAGGCTTTTCGTATGTTTCATTTAATGATCTTGGTGAGGTGGAAGATGCCGTGGATGACAAGACCTGCGGCATAATGCTTGAAACTGTTCAGGGGGAGGGCGGAATTAATGTAGCAGGCAAAGATTACATGAAAGGATTAAGAAAGATTTGTGATGATAATGACATTCTCCTGATTCTTGATGAAGTTCAGTGCGGGATGGGGAGGACAGGTAAGTATTTCGCATATCAACATTATGATATAACACCCGATATTATGACGCTTGCTAAAGCACTCGGAAATGGTACAGCCGTAGGCGCTATGGAAGCGACTAAAGAAATCGCTAAAAGCCTTGTGCCGGGCAGTCATGCTTCTACATTCGGAGGTAATCCTCTTGCCTGTGCCGCATCGGCTGCAGTATTTGAAACAATCGAGGCAGAGGGTCTATTAGACAAAGCGGCGGAGATGGGTGATTATGTTTTTGATCAATTGGGAAACATGGCTAAAGAACTTGATGTTATTAAAGAAGTGAGAGGTGTTGGATTGATGATAGGTATAGAACTTAAGATTCCTGCAACCGAGACCGTGAAAAAGTGTATGGATGCCGGACTCCTGTTGAACTGTACTCATGATACAGTAATAAGGCTCATGCCTCAACTCAATGTAAAACAGGAACATATTGATGAGGGCATGGAAATATTAAAGAATATCTTAGAATCTGTTTAGCTAATAACTAAATAATTATAGGAAAAATTATGCAGTGTGAAAATCTGGTTTCAATCTCTGATCTAAAGCTTGAAGACATTAATGATCTGTTTGCGTTAACGGCCGAGATGAAGGCTTCTCTTCAAAAAGGTGAGGCTGCTCATTGTCTTGCAGGCAAGACTCTGGCCATGATCTTTGAGAAAAGTTCGATGCGTACAAGGGTTTCCTTTGAAGTTGCGATGACGCAGATGGGGGGGCATGCAATATATCTGACCAAGCATGATATAAACCTTGGTGAGCGCGAATCTATAAAGGACGTTGCCAAAGTTTTGTCCAGATATGTAGATTGTATTACCATTAGAACGTATGACCATGAAACGGTTGTTGAGCTTGCTGATTGCTCCTCCGTTCCTGTAGTCAATGCACTCTCTGACTATACACACCCATGTCAGGCCCTTACGGATTTATACACCATAAGGGAGAAGAAAGGGAGTTTTGACAATATTAAAATAGCATATGTTGGTGATGGAAACAACGTTGCCAGATCATTGGCCTTTTTATGTACAAAACTCAAGGTTTCATATACGGCTGCATCGCCTGGAAGCTACGAATTAACAGCAGAGTTTTTGAAAAAGGTTGCTGAGGCAACAAGGGATAACAATAAATACATTGAACTGATTAGCGATCCAACAGAGGCGGTTAAAGATGCAGACGTTATCTATACCGATACGTGGGTCAGTATGGGAGAAGAAGGAGAAGCCGAGATAAAGCGTAATCATTTTAAGGGTTTTCAGGTTAATAGTGCATTGATGTCTCATGCAAAGAGTGATGCTCTGGTGATGCATTGTCTGCCGGCTCATCGTGGTGAGGAAATTACTGATGATGTTATTGATAGTCAGAATTCCATAGTTTACGATCAGGCTGAGAACAGGCTGCACATCCAGAAGGCGCTGCTGAAGCTTCTTATTTGTAAGTAGTAATAAAGAGATTTTCCATGGAGGTTTATAATGCGGAAAGACGGAAGAAAACCTGATGAAATGCGCCCGGTACTGATAGAAAGAAACTACACGAAATTTGCACACGGTTCTGTGCTTATACAAGTCGGTGATACCAGGGTGATATGTACGGCTTCAGTAGAGGAAGGTGCGCCTCCTCATAAAAGGAATACAGGTCAGGGATGGGTTACGGCGGAATATTCATTATTACCCGGCTCCACTCCCAAAAGGGTTTCAAGGGAATCCTCACGCGGCAAGGTAGGCGGACGTACACATGAGATCCAAAGGTTGATAGGACGGTCGATGCGTGCCGTAGTGGATTTGTCTGCAATAGGAGAAAGGACAATATGGATAGATTGTGATGTGATTCAGGCTGACGGTGGTACACGTGTGGCATCTATTACGGGTGCATATGTTGCACTGGTTGATGCTATCAACTGGCTGAGAAAGAATGATGAACTTACAGGCGAACCTCTTATGGGGAGCGTGGCGGCTATAAGTGTTGGTGTAGTAGATGGTGTGGCTTTACTGGATCTGTGCTATGAAGAGGATGTTTCGGCAAGCGTTGATATGAATATAGTATTAACTGGAGATGGTGAGTATATAGAATTACAGGGTACTGCGGAAAAGCAGACGTTCTCTGAGGGAGAGCTTGCACAGATGATCGGACAGGCTAAGAAGGGTATAAGCGAATTAACACGAATGCAAAAGGAAGTATTGGGAAAATAGCGCCATAAAATATGTTGAAATTGAAGGAAATTGTAATTGGGACTTACAATAATAATAAGAAATCAGAGATCAGAAAGATTCTAAATGAAATACCCGTAAGGCTGCTGGATTTGGAGGATTTTGAGAACCCCCTTGATATTATTGAAGATGGTGTTACCTTTGAGGATAATGCGACAAAGAAGGCGCTCGAACTGGCCGGATTCTGTAAAATGTGTGTTATGGCGGATGATTCAGGATTAGAGGTTGATGCACTGGATAAACGTCCCGGTGTTTTGTCATCCCGTTATTGTGGCGAAGATACCGGTTATGAGGAAAAGTGTTTTAGATTGCTTGAAGAATTAAAAGGAGTTCCTTTTGAAAAGAGGACGGCAAGGTTTCGTTGTGCAATAGCCCTTGCGGAACCTGATAAATTGCAGTTTGTTGTAAAAGCAAGTTGTGAAGGTATTATTAGTAGTGAACCTAAAGGGAACAACGGTTTTGGCTATGATCCTATATTTTATGTGCCTGAGCACGAACTCACTATGGCAGAATTAGGATCTGAGGTGAAGAACCGAATCAGTCACAGGGCGTTGGCTCTGGAACTTTTCAAGACAAATTTGATGGAATTGGTTTAATGAGTACTGTACGCTTAAATGTACAGGTTTTAATTTTCCCCACGCTTCCGCCTGGAAGTTCTGCCGGGTAAATAACCGTTAACGGAGGCAATAGAGGTTTTATGTGAATATAAAGCTGACACGTAATTTTTGTATAATAGCTCATATAGATCATGGCAAGTCCACGCTTGCCGACTGCCTGCTTAAAAAGGCAAAGGCGGTTAATCCTAGAAAATTCCGTGACCAGATGTTAGACAGCATGGATCTGGAAAGAGAGCGGGGCATTACAATAAAAGCCAGCGCAGTTTCTTTGGATTATGCTAATGATGGAGAGACTTACTCATTGAATCTGATAGATACCCCCGGGCATGTAGATTTTAGTTATGAAGTATCACGGAGTCTCAGCGCCTGTGAGGGAGCTTTGCTTCTGGTTGATGCGGCACAGGGGATAGAGGCGCAAACATTAACTAACATGTATATGGCAATGGAGAAGGAACTTGAGATTATACCGGTTCTCAGCAAGATAGATATTAAGTCTGCCAGGCCGGAAGAGGTAAGTGAAGAGATAGTTCACATTCTTGGGGTAAAGGACGAAGATGTTCTGAGTGTGAGTGCAAAAACCGGTCAGGGGATAGAAGGTATCTTCGACGCTATAATAACAAAAATGCCAGCTCCTGAGGGCGATGCTAATGCTCCGTTACGGGCACTGATCTTTGATTCAGTTTATGATGACTACCGTGGTGTGATTGTCTATATAAGGATTTTTGATGGTTCGGTCAAGGTAGGTGATAGTATCTTTATGATGAAGACATGCATGACGTTTGAGGTTGCTGAGTTGGGAGTATTCAGGCCTGATATGACCCGGGTAGACAAATTAAGTGCTGGAAGTGTTGGTTATTGTACTTCCAGTATCAAATCTATACATGATGTCCACATAGGTGATACTATAACACTATCGAAAAGGAGATCTACTGTTGCTTTACAAGGGTACCGCAAGCCTCTCCCTATGGTTTTCTGCGGACTCTATCCTAGCGATAACAAAGGCTTCATGCCTTTGAGGGAGGCGATTGAAAGATTGTGGATAAATGATTCTTCATTTTCGTTCGAGCCAGAAACATCTCAGGCACTTGGGTTTGGCTTCAGATGCGGATTTCTCGGTCTTTTACATATGGAAATTGTTCAGGAACGTTTAGAGAGAGAGAGTAAGGTTGGTATAGTGCAAACTGCGCCAACCGTGACATACGAAATATTAACCCACGATGGCAAGGTAATAAATATTGACAATCCTGATAAATTGCCTTCAGTGGGCACAATAAAGGAATTTCGCGAGCCGGTAGTTGAAGCCAAGATTATCCTTCCATCAGAGTATATCGGGGCAATTATGCAATTGGTTGATGATAGAAGGGCTACATACAAGAGCACAGAATATCTGAGTGATAAGCGGGCCATACTTACGTATGAAATTCC
>JBHHYW010000143.1:0-6954 GCA_046757745.1 Candidatus Scalindua sp. | reverse complement strand
AGGCTTTTCTTTGAAAATGACCTGAGATTCTTGTCACAATTCTAAAATCTATTCAATACTGAGTTGGAAAACCTTTTCTGTTCCCCTCCTTACGAAGGAGGGGATTGAGGGGTGGTTATAAAATATACTTTATTTCGATTGCTTACCAATTCAAAAACTATGAGAATCAGTTACAATTGGCTTAAGGATTACTGCAAACACGATCTCTCCGTAGAGGCCTTGTCCGAGAAATTGACAAATGCAGGACTGGTAGTTGATACAATAAATCCTGTGGACGATGATTTCTGCATGGAGGTTGAAGTTGCCTCTAACAGGCCTGATTGTCTGGGTTTTATTGGTATCGCAAGAGAGGTTGCCACTATTGTACGCAGTGAGCTTATTATTCCGGGTGTGGATTATGAGACAACAACTGAAAAGGTGAATGATTTAACCGGTGTTACAATAGAAGATAATGAATTATGCCCGAGGTATACTGCACGAATTATAAAAGATGTAAAAATAGCCCCATCACCCGAATGGCTTCAGAAAAGAATAACCAGCATCGGATTACGCCCCGTGAATAACATAGTAGACATTACAAACTATGTTTTGATTGAGAGCGGTCAACCGTTACACGCATTTGATTTTGACAAATTAAGCGAGAAGAGAATTATTGTTAGAAGGGCAAAGAAGGGTGAGACCATGGAGGCAATAGATGGCAGCAAGTGTATGCTTACGGATGAAATGCTGGTGATTGCAGATGCGCAAAGGCCGGTAGCCATTGCGGGCATAATGGGAGGCAGGGAAACGGAAGTCTCTGATATAACCAAGAACATCCTCCTGGAAAGCGCCTTCTTTGATCCGAGAAACGTCAGAAGAACATCGAGAAAACTGAGTCTCATCTCAGATTCCTCGTATCGCTTTGAACGTCGTGTGGATCCTGAAAGTGTTGACTGGGCATCAAGGAGGGCAGCAAAGATGATAATGGAAATAGCCGGTGGTCAGGTTGTAGAAGGTGTAATCGATCAAAACTATATTGAAGGTAAGAATGTGAGTATTGCCTTGAGGATGTCCCGGTTGAACAGCCTGTTGGGGCTTAACATTGATAAGGAAACAGCAAGGGGCATCCTGGAACGCTTACAATTCACGATAAAGCCGGAGGGAGAAACGGAAGACAATCTGACGGTAGAAGTTCCCAGCTTCAGGGGGGATGTATATCGGGAAGTAGACCTGATAGAAGAGGTTGCCAGAATTCATGGATACGATAAAATACCGGTAGAAAGTAATATTGGTGTAAAACTGACACAGGACAACATATTCGACAAAGTTACTGAAAAAACAAAATCTGTTATTTCCGGACTGGGTTTTAATGAAGTTATTACCGACAGCATCGTGGGCGAGTTGCATGAAAGGCACGGTAATATCTGGTCTGACGACAGTAGTATAAAGATAATAAACCCGATACGGCAGGACGAAAATACTCTGAGAAAAGCGCTTGTGCATAATCTGCTGCGTGTAAAAAAACACAATCAAAACTATGGCGTAGAGAAGACGAATATATATGAATTGTCCAAGATATATTTACCTCAGGAAGATGATGGGATGCCGGAGGAAAAGGAGTGTCTGTGCATTCTTGGTGAAGAGGGATTTCTATCCTTAAAAGGTGTTATAGAGACCGTACTCAGCCAACTAAATATTGTGCAAAAGCTTGAGACCATACGTTCTGATTTTGGCCTGTTCAATCCTGAAAGATCTGCAGAACTCAAACTGGGGGGTAAGCTGCTGGGATATATTGGTGAATTGAGTAGAGAAGCAATTAATGATTATGATTTCAGGGCCAAGCCGTGTGTGGCAGAGCTTGACTTCGATATATTGATAGATAACACAAACCTTGAAAGTTCCTACCGGAAGATTCCATCATTACCCATGGTGGCGAGAGACCTGGCAGTTGTAAGCGATGAGACGGTTACATGGGAAGACATAAAAGGGTGTATCGAATCACTTAATATAGAGTACGTCGATGGCATCGAATTCTTTGACGTCTACAGGGGTAAACAGATTGAGAATGGCAAGAAGAGCATAGCCTTCAGATTGATATTCAGGGCGGACGATAGAACTTTGAAGAGTGAAGAAGTAGACAAGTTGCAGGAAGAAATCCTTGAAAATCTCAGTAATACTTTTGGTATAAAACTCCGTGCATAAGAATCTAAAATGATTCACGAGACCGCTATTATTGATCCCGGCGCCGAACTGGGAAAGGATGTTGATATTGGCCCTTTCACAACCATTGGAGCAGATGTGAATATTGGTGATGGAACGGTCATTGGCCCAAATGTCAGTGTCATGCCATACACTTCAATAGGGCCTCACTGTCACATACATGCGGGCGCTGTTCTGGGCGGCATTCCTCAGGACGTAGATTTCAAAGGAGAGAGGTCATTTGCTACAATTGGAGCAAACTGTCAGATTCGTGAAGGTGTGACAATAAATCGTGGTACCAAGGCTGATTCCGTGACAGAGATTGGTGACGATTGTTTCCTGATGGCATTCTCGCATTTCGCCCACAATGTTAAACTTGGCCGTGGGGTCATAGTGGTTAATGGCGCTTTGTTGGCAGGTTACGTGGAGATAGGCGATCAGGTTGTTATTAGTGGAAATTGTGTCTTGCATCAATTTGTGAGGGTGGGTCGTCTGGTTATGTTGGGGGGTGGTTGTGCCGTTACGAAAGATGTGCCTCCATTCTGCATGCTGAAACCATTAGAGATAAACAAGATTGTTGGCCTGAACACAGTCGGACTAAGGAGATCGACTTTGGCTACAAAAGAACTGCAGGAGATTAAGGAAGGCTTCAAACTGCTCTTTTGTTCCGGTCTGAATGTGGGCGGGGCTCTAAAAAGAATTAGTTCAACATTTCCATCCGGTCCGGCTGCTGAGTTCTCGACTTTTATCGAAGAGTCTAAACGGGGTATCTGCAGGATGTGAGGTCTGGACTTATACATACAGTCAATGGGAGACCTGCCATCTTTCCTTCTGTCCCAAGATTTCATAAAGATGGCAAGTCCCAATCCACTCTCCCGCATGGGGAGTGACGCTTTACTTATAGGAATAAATAGGTCATAAATTGCCGCAGTTAGTCTATTACAAAAGTGAGAGATTTTCTAATAAATCTATAAATTTCACATGAAAATTGCTTTAAAGTTATATAATTCATGACTATGTTATCCGGAATAAACCATAGCAATCTATTTAACTGTATCATTTTTGAAAAGAAAGGTTGATGGTATAATAATTATATGCCTAAAGTTTTTAGTTGGAAAGGACATCGCTTTCATTTCTTTTCAAATGAGGGATATCCATTGGAACCAATTCATATTCATGTACGTAAAGGGGCAAACAGAGCAAAATTTTGGATTGAACCAATTGTCAGTCTTGAACATAATTATGGGTTTTCAAGTAAGGAATTGAATGAATTTAGAAAAGTTATAGAAAATAAATGCCAATTAATAAAGGAGAAATGGAATGAGTACTTTAACATTTGATGCAAGCGCTGCAAAAATTTGGTTTGATAATGAAAATATGTGGGTTGCTTTAGCTGACGGGAGGCAACTATCCGTTCCTTTAATTTTTTTCCCACGTTTGTTAAATGCCACTTCTGAACAAAGAAATAGTTTTGAATTAAGTGGAGGTGGTACGGGAATTCATTGGGAAGAAATTGATGAAGATATTAGCGTAGCGGGTTTGATATTAGGGAACAAAGATTTGACGTATTATAAAAAGATGATCTAATACAAGCTCATACAGTAGACCATAAGAAACGTGGCAGTTGATTCGCTCGTTATAAACATAAGCCGGGATGGCTTCGATTCTTTATTATTAACAGTTACTAAAACTAAAATGTCTTGCTTGCCAATTGTACATACCGCCCCCTCATACATGAAGCCGAAGATATTTAAAGACGTAACATCACACTAGCGGGATGGAATCATTTAGTAAGAATAATATGTTTTCTCTTGACTATTATCTCTATAGGTGACCCCATTCTCCATTTATCTTTCATCTTGACAGGAATGTTTCAATTTAAAGCGATATATATCAATAGTAAAGATTTGGCTCCATTATTGTTCAAGAATGTGTTGGGTTAATTTTTAAGAAAATGGGGAACAGAATTCGACTTTTCTGCCGTATAAATTATAGAGACATAATTTTAAAGGCTAGGAGATTGTATTATGGTAAGTACAGCAAAAGTAAAATATGATTCAGAAACAATGAAATTCGCCAAAATGAATCTGGCAGTAAGTAAAGAACTTGATCCTGATTATTATCCAGAGCTATTCAACATTTCATCTGCAATGATTTATAATTTCACGCCTGTTCCTAAAAGAATTTTAGATCCAGAATTCGTATACGTTCCCATTAATCTCAAAAAGCGAGAAATGCAGGAAGAAGCACAAATTGCTTCATGGAACATACTATGGGAAGCAGGGCATTTAAGGAGGGATTTCTTTTTTAAAGAAATCCCTAGAAATCTTTTCTGGCTTAAAAAGTTTAAGAATGCTAATCTTTACCTAATACCAGAGACGGGAAGCTCAAGATATCCAGCCTACAAACCTCTTTTTCATTTATTATCCAAAAAAACTATTATGAATTTTGGGCTACCTCTTTTAAAAAGATGTGTATGGTCTCCATCGATCTTTAATCAGAGTATAATTCCATTATTGGAATCTGATTTTGAAAAACGGTTATCAAAAGCATTTGCACACCACATTTGGCCTTTAATAAATTCAGGTTCAAAGATTTCAGCTTTCTCTAGTAACGATCCTATACTTCTTATATCACCTAATCTGGATTATTGGCTACCTTTCGTGTATCAAGTTGCGGAAAATCGTCTACGTTCTTTGGGAAGAATAGCATGTGAAAATAATAAGCAGAAGGAAAGGTTAAAAAGGTTGAGGGAAGAGATACCTGAAGATTTTAAGGCAGAACGACCATTGTATGGTGGGGCAATATGGGCAGGAGAAGCAGAAGCTTGGAACGCCACTAAAGAGGTAGTGGAATTGGCTGATAAAAAAGGACAGTTGAGAGCAATTATGGATGCTGTAAAATCAAACCGCATTGAAGATGATTTTTCATCTTGTTGGTCATATGCTCGTGAGGATTTTGAGAGAAAACTATACAAGAAACGTTCAAAGGTTAAAGTGTCATTTGTTGAACTAGATGATACTATTCCAGTTCATGGTCCAGAAAGTGAAATAAGAGAAAACCTTGTTTGGGAAGATTTTATTGCATTCTTAGATAAAAAAGAAAAACAAATTGTTGTTTGTTTAAGAAATGGGGTTACTAAAGTATCTGAGATTAGTAATATTTTGGGATATGCCAATCATAGTCCTATTTCAAAGAAACTGAAAAAAATTCGAGAAAAAGCGAGAAAATATTTAGATTTATAAAATCATTAGAGGCGTTAGGCAAATTTAAATACTAAGTTATATAGTTAAGGAGCAGGTTGGGGCCAAACCTAATCTATTGACAAAACCGTTGTGTTTCAAATCAGCAGTCAAACAGTTTTAATCAAATCCTTTTCGCAAGCCGGTATAAATAAAATTAGAAATCCCACTCCCGCAATAAACAGGAGTATGCCTCCTATGATAAGGTCACCGAAGATTAGTTTTCCTATTCCGAATGGCATTCCGTAGATGAGTGCAACGCCAGCAAGCCAGTTTACGAGAAAGTTTCATCCGAGTATGGTCTTTTTGTTTGTGCTTATCTTATCCCAAACATGCCCCCCAGAAACCTTCCGGTACCCGCAGCGCATTCATCATTCATGATAAAATCAACCACCCTATGAATGACAATTTAATAGATTGTAGAAATATTGATGATTATAATAGATAGGTAAATATTAATAAAATTACACTAAAAGGAGAACATAGTTGAATTGTCGATTATGCCAGTTGTAGTGGCGCTTCTTACAAATAGGTTTTTTTATCCTGACAAAAATAGACCCTATATTTCAAATCTAAACACTTTGTCTAAGGTAGGCGGTCTCTTCACATTTCCCTTACACTGCAACCCTGACCGTACCAAACTCGCGGCTCTTTGGTACGCGCTTTATCGACAACTCAACGTCAATGCCTAGTTTGTTTAACCATCCAACAAGCCGGTCATAGGTGTATCCTTCCAGGTTGCCGTTTTTGATCCTGGAAATATGGGCTTGACTGGTGCCGAGTAATTTAGCAGCTTTAGCTTGAGTTAGCCTTCGGCGTTTGATGATTTTCAGGATTGCCACCGCCATTATCGCCTTTGCCTGTAGAGCTTCAGCATTCTCAAGCCCAAGATCGTCAAACACATTGCCGCAGCTTTTTTCAATCGGTTCCCATTTAACACTCATAGCTGTTATCTCCTTTCGTAATTTTCCCGTGCCTGACACAAACGCCGCCGAATCAGGTCTATATCTTGTTGTGGTGTTTTCTTGCCCCGCTTTGCCTTCTTTTGGAAACAGTGAAGCACCACCACCGTGCCACCGATCTCAGCCAGGTACACCGAACGATAAGTATCGGTGTCATAAGACCGTATTATCTCCATGACCCCGCGCAGATATTTTTCCTTCATGGGCTTTGCCGAAACCGGTTTTTCTCCGAACTGCACATACATTAAATCGGTTCCAATCTTCTTTTGAACAGTTTTTGGAAAAGCCCTCAAATCCTTGCGCGCAGTTCCGATAAACTCTAGCGGCTTCATGTATTTCCTCGTTAATCGGGCCTTGCATCTATGCCCCAAATTATACCGAATCAGATATAAAATACAAGTCTTATTATTGTGGGTGGTGCACTTTGTATTGGAGATATATTATTTTGAATTTTATTTATACCATCTGAATTGATTTGCTGGAAAACCAAAAAGATATCCCCCGTAAGTTCATGTATAGGAAATTCAAAGTTGCTACAAAGACACAAGGTTTTTCTTTGTGGCTTGGTGTAG
>JBHHYW010000142.1:0-6973 GCA_046757745.1 Candidatus Scalindua sp. | reverse complement strand
TAATAAATTATCTTGTAAGTCCTGTAAATCCTGTCTAAAGTAGTTGAATTAGAAATATGAAGCCAAAAATTAAAGAACTTATGAAAGATGGTATTGTCGTAATGCCTGGGGCCTTTAACGCTATATCGGCAAGGCTTGTAGAGAAGGCTGGTTTTAAGGCCGTTTACATCTCAGGGGCTGGTCTGGCAAACGGTGTTGCCGCCATGCCTGATATAGGGCTTCTTACTATGACAGAGGTTTTAACCCAGTCAAAGTACATCATAGATGCCGTAGATATACCGTGCATAATTGATGGGGACACCGGTTTTGGAGAGGCCATAAACGTAGTAAGAATGATTAAGGAGATGGAAGGTCTGGGAGTCGGCGGTGTGCATATAGAAGATCAGGAGATGCCTAAAAAGTGCGGCCACCTTGCGGGGAAGAGATTGGTCTCTCCCGAAGCCATGGCAGTGAAGATTGCTGCTGCAGTAGAGGCGAGAACAGCCACTGACTTTCTCATCATTGCAAGGACAGATGCGAGGGCTGTAGAAGGAATAGATGAGGCAATCAAAAGGGCAAACCTTTATTTAGAAGCGGGGGCAGACGCGATATTTCCCGAAGCGCTTGAATCTATAGAAGAATTTATCTTGTTCAGAAAGGAAGTCAGCGCTCCGCTCCTTGCAAATATGACCGAGTTCGGTAAAAGCCCATATCTAAGTGTCAAGGAGTTTGAAGAGATGGGCTACAATATGGTAATCTTCCCACTAACAACCTTCAGGGTGACACTCAAGTCTGTCGCAGACGTATTAAGTAAGCTTAAGGAGGAAGGGAGCCAGGAAACATTTATTGAAAAAATGATGACAAGAAAAGAACTATATGAAATTATTGGATATGAAGATTATAAAGAAATAGATAAGAAGATAAGTAAGAACACAAAATAGAATAATTCTGTATATAGAAAAAGCTTAGACACAAAAAGTTTTCATATGTTAATATATTAATAAAATAATCAAGGAGGCTTTTTAATAGTTTTTAATTGACAGGTAGTAGTTTATAAACTACTTTAGATGTGAAACAATACGACATTGAAGAATATGAGACCGGTACCGGTATGACTCCGCTCGGTGAATGGCTTTTGGGCCTCAAGGATGAAAGGGCTCAGGCCATGATTCATGTAAGAATCAGGGGGCTGCTTCTGGAAACTTTGGCGATTGGAAAGATATCAAAGGAGCTAAAGGAATTCTTGAGATGCGTGAACATTACGGCCCGGGCTATCGCATATTTTTTACTGTAGTAGGGAAAAAGGTGGTTCTGTTACTGGCCGGTTCAACAAAGAAAGACCAGAAAAAAGTAATCGCCAAAGCCAGAGAATACATGGCTGATTATGAGGAAAGGACAAAACCATGACAAGAAAAGCAAGTAGACCGTTTTACAAAACCAGTAAGGAGTTGCTCAAAAATCCTAAAGTGGCAGCCATGTACCTGGAAGAAATCCTTGCAGATGGTGACATGGAACTGTTTACCGCCGCTTTGAAAGATGTAGCTGATGCACGAGTAGGAAGCATAACTGCTTTATCAAGGGAAACTCACTTGAACAGAGAACAACTGTATAAAACATTATCAAAGAAAGGTAATCCAAGGCTGGAAACTCTTACAAAAGTACTCCACGCTGTAGGGTTGAGAATTTCGGTGACCCCGGAAGTAACGGTATAAATGCTTTAGGCTGCAAGCTTGAAGTAGTTGAAAATCATATCCCATTAATAAAGACATAAGCAGGAGTGTGCTGGTTCACCGTGAATCGGATTTTTCAAGTTTAAAATAAGCTACTATTATAAATGAAGCTCTGCCCCAAACCCCGAGGTTTTTAAGGCATAAGAAATAACGATATATTGTCATTTTCGAGATTGGTGAGGGAAATATTAAGTATTCCCTCACCATCTCATAACGATATAATATCGTCACTTCATCCGGCTATCCCTCAGCAGGTTGCTCCTCAGCATTGCCCACTTCCGTTTCACCGGACTACGGCATTATACTCTAACCTCATCATGAAAAGAAGGCCTCATATTTCCACTTGAAAATATTGAAAATCTGTTAAACAAGCAAATCTGGGAATTAATTAAACAATGAGTAAGAAAAAGGATATTGATGTGTCTGCTGAAGTGGGTCTTATCTGGAAGATCGCAAATGACGTGTTAAGAGATATTTTTCAACGTATGACCTGGCAAGAGAGTCGAGTTCCTCAAATATCGAAAAGAGGCACGCAATAAAATGTGCGCACCTCTTTTTCAATTATTAAAAAAGATAAGATTCAAGAACTCTTCCGGCTTTATTTATCCTTCTTTTCTTTTTCTTTACATTTTTCGCAAGTTGTTCCTTTGTCAAAACAATCTCTGCAATCAATTTTAGATTTATCTGCATAGCCGGCTTTACAAGAGTCACACCAGACTTTTTTACCTATCTTACCGTCAAAACAGTTTTTGCATTTCTCTTCTTCGCCTTTAATGTAGCCTGTGTTACAGGCCTCACACCAAACTGTTTCACCGGATTGTCCCTTTTTACACGCTTCGCATACATGTTTGTGAGATTTACTACTTACCTCTTTTTGCTGTGACCTGAGTGACTGTATAAGACTCAGGTTATTCTCAAGTGTGTTCAACCTCCTCAGAATAGCAGCCTCACTCTGCATGTCTATGTACTTTTTTATCATGTTAGACCATGAAATATAGGTAAACGCGTTCGGATTCATATGGGCCATGCCCTTACGAATGAGAAATGCGTCATTCTCCCACATATACAGGAAGTCTTTCTCAATCCTGCTGGGGTTTCCATCCTTTGCCCAGAATTCACCATAAAACCCGCCCAGGGTATCCGGCCATTTTTCTCCTACAGGGGCAGGAGCATGAGGGCGGTTTTCCGGCATTGGATAAAGGGCCTTCTCACTGTACAGTGACTTTAGCAGGCCAAAAGACTCTTGTATATAAGCAAATACTGCATCCGACGCAAGGTCCATCGATGTAAGATAATCCTTCGCGAAAATCTTTGAATGGCACTTTCCGCACGTCGCTACCCAGGCCTTCCTTCTTGAAAGCAGTTCAGGATTTTTGTTTATATATTCGCTGGGTTTGACCGGTGGGTCTTCAAAGAGATTGTTATAAAAGATCACATCCCCTTCACCCATAATCGCCTTCTGTACCATATTATGTGAAAATTTGCCTTTATACTGCATGTGGCAGAATGCACATGTCGGAGCGGGCGCTGAGTACTCCTTGAGCGGTTTATTCCAATCCCACTGATGCCCTTCTATCTTGTATATTGTACCATGTTTTGAATTTGTATAGTCTTCAATGTCCGGGTGGTCTGTTCCGTTATGACAGGTGGCACACGCTTCCGGTCTGCGGGCTTCTGAGGCTTTAAACTCATGCCTCGTATGACAACTGTCGCACTTGTGCTGTATATTGTGGCACATGTCACATCCCTGAACGACGTTTTTGTCCATAGCTGCCCAGATATCGGTATCAAGCCCCGCATCATAGGCTTTTGCATGGCTCTCCCTGCCTTCAGGCCAGCCCGGTATGCCAACCTTCTTCTCTGATTCAAACTCATCAAATTCCTTCTTATGGCATTCACCGCACAGTTCTGCTGTTGGCATTCTCAGGTTCTTTGCATGGTCAATCCTTTCTACACCGACTCCGCCGTGACAATCAATGCAGCTTACTTCGGTTATTTCCCTGCCAAGATTTCCATTTATATTCTTGAGAAATTCCTGTTGGTAAGGAAGGAGTTTGCTGAAATCCGCATGACTGCTCCTTTCCCATGCCTTCACAAGAAGGGGGTGGATTGCTTTATGACACAGCACACAGTCATTTCTACCGTATTCACCCTGCGGGTCAGCTGGCGGGGTATAAAAGTAACTCGGGGCCCAATACCTGTGCATCGGTATAGGTTTCCAGTGTTCCGCATAGGGTCCTACACCCTTACTCTTGTCTATCTTATCATCCGCTTCCAGATTTATTGTAATAATAAAGGAAATGGACAGTACTGTAAGCCAGATACAAACAAATCTTCTCATATTCATTTTCTCTCCTTTGATCTTTGTTAATCAATTATCGAATTCAATATCTATTAAGATTTTACTTTTTCATGCAATTCCAGCTTTTTAATGATGTACCGGGAGTTTTTCTAAAAAGAAATGCACTCGTACCAATACTAATTCTTTAACGAAATGTTGTCAACGTAGATTTTGATGTTTAGAAGAAACAAATGATATTTTTAACATCAGATCAAGCATTCAGGTGGGAAGGGTAGATTTGAATTGTGTTAAGTGGCTGGCGGGGACGGGTGCGGTGAACTATTCTTTTTCTGAAAGTAATAAATGAATACACAGATTTTTTCAAGTTAACACTGACCATCACAGGCAAGAATGACAGAGAAAGGTTAAGTTTTTTGGTTTTGCACCGCAAAACCCAACCTAATTTATATGATTTACCAGTCTATCTAATAGGATATCTTCAACGTTGCGTCTTGAATCAACAACAGCCATCACAAATACTTTCTTTCCTGCTACTTTGTATATTACTCTCCATGGATCAATTATAATCTCACGATACTGCAAAATGTTGTATTCCTTTAACTCCGGAACAATACGTCCCCGTTCAGGAAGTCTATATAAAGCAGATGATTTCTTTCTTTTCTTCAACAGAGTTTCCAATTTCTCAAAGACTTCTTCTTGTGTCCTGGTTTTTCCTTTCTTTATGTCTTCTTCGCCTTGAGAAATCAGTTTCAGCATCCCAATGGCATTACGCATGTTTTCGTAGCTTTTTGGATCCTGTATTACCGCTTTAGGTTCGCCATTCTGAGTAATAATAACCGGACGGTGAGTCTCATTAATCTGCTTTAGTAAATCTGCCGATTTTGATTTAAGATAACTTACCGGTTTTATGTCTGTTGCAATTTTCATAATTTTTACCTCTTATTATGGGTTTTTAAATTAATGCAGGCTTTTAATGGTACCATGTTATGGCCACAAGTCAAGTCCTGCAATTCAGATAATAGGACGATAACCCCTGTTTTATTCTTTAACACTATGGTTTTCCTTTGCGCTCTTGCGCTTGTCCTCGGCGCCTTTTGTCCGGGGAGCTTTGCGGTGAACTATTTCTTTTCTGAAACCAATAATAGGTTTTCTCTGGCCTTCATGACAAGATTTGTTTTTTAATGAATACACAAGTTTTTTTATGCTGATGATCAAGTTCAGCAGGCACAGTTTTTACGCATTTGCGGGAACGTCTTGTTGGGCCTTCTAGTGAAGAACACCAAACTTAATAATAAACGCTAAATAACGTGAGTCGGTAGTAAACATAATCTTCTATTTTTTTTAGCCATTTTTATCTTTTAATAGGTAGAAGACCGCTCAATCCAAATGTAAAGACTTCCATTCCTGGGTATAGCACATAGACCGCATTATCTTTAGAAACGGCTATTCCCAGAGGGCTTGCTTCACGGGGAGTGAAAGTCTTCAGTTCTGAATCCGTCTTTGTATCAAAAACTGTAATATTATTACCATTGCCTACAAGCACATACTGTTCATCTGGAGTAACCACCACAAGATTAACACTCGTCTGTAATGTGTGTGTGCGCAAGACCTTGCGTGTTAGTGTATCAACGATCGAGAACGGTGAACCAACACGCCTCTTAATATTATCTCGCCATGGATAGTTTCCTCTGGCTACGTAAAGTTTTTGGTGTTGTGGCGATAAGGCTACATTTACCCCCACCTGCATCTTTCCTATCGTCTCGTGCTTAAGTACCTTGTCCGTCACCGTGTCAATCACAAAAACGGGATCTTCATTGATTCCACATTGTGAAGCCACATAAAGTTTTCTGCCGTTATATGGGATTGCAATACCCTCTGGACAATTGACCCCAGTAATCGCCTTGTTACGGATAACTTGATGCACATGGTTTTTCTTTTCATCGATAACCCGAATTACGCTGATGCTCCCCTGTGGGATCGGCCCTTCGTTGCTTACATATGCTTTAGTCCCATCCGGGGTAAATGCGATTGAGCGTGGAAGTCTTCCTACTGACCGAGGTTCCAATACCGTATTATTGTGGCCTCGGTCAATAATTATTATTTCGTCTGCACTTGGGTTAGTAATGTAAACGAATTTTCCGTCTGGGCTAATGGCAAGCCTTTGAGGTCTTACCTGGACACCTGATCGGTTCAGGTCAACCTCCATTTTCGTCTTTAAACCGCCCCCACCTACGGGCTTCCTTTCAATGATCACGATCTTCCCAGCTACCTCATCTACTGCATAAATCTCCTTCTCGTCTTCAGTAACGAGAATTGCTGACGCAGGAGGAACGTAAGGAAAATGGGATGGCAAGAACTTGATCAGCATAAAGACCACAATTAAAAGAACTATGAAGGTGGGAACTGAAAATACTAGGCGCGGTGGTAGGAGACTTCGGAGAACATTGACAAACACTTCGATGATTCGGTCAGTTGATGGAAGACGTGATGGCTTGCCTTTAAGAATGCCTCGCGCTATGACAAGAATTACCACAATGGTCCAAAATATTCTACCAGTCCATAGGGTTATAGTGTCCATCATTCCTAGGAGATAGCTTGACCAGGATTCGGTGAAAAACCATCTGTTTTTAACGAGCACGAAAGTAAGTGCGAGGTCGGCTATTAGAACGAAAAGGCAAAGAAATCCAAGAACTGCCGGTACAATAAGAAATCGATAGGACATTTGATTGCCTCCTTAGATTATTAAGATGGTACGCGTAGATCCAACATTTGCTTTTATATTTATTCTATAAATGCTAAGATGATTTTTTAAATATTACATTTCAAGGTGAAATAAACAGAAATACGTAAAAATCCCTTCTTCTGAAACCAATAATAAATTTTCTCTGGCCTTCATGACAGGATTTGATTTTTAAGCTAACGACTTGTTTTTTACAACTTTTGGGTTGTAGAGGAGAAATAT
>JBHHYW010000141.1:0-7051 GCA_046757745.1 Candidatus Scalindua sp. | reverse complement strand
CTGGAAAGATAAAAGATTTAACAACTCAAATCAGCCTGTAGTTGGTGTGAGTTGGGACGATGCAATTGCTTATGCAAATTGGGCAGGAAAAAGGCTACCGGAAGAAAAAGAATGGGAGAAAGCCTCTAGAGGCACAGACGGGAGAGAATATCCGTGGGGAAATGCAAAACCAGATCAAAATCTCGCTGTTTTTGATTTAGACATTTCTAAAGGTGCCCCCACTAATGTAGGAACACATCAATCTGGAACTAGCCCTTACGGTTGTTACGATATGTCAGGAAATATTTGGGAATGGTGCCAGGAATGGTTTACTGAGGGAAAATATCGTGTGGTTCGTGGAGGGTCATGGATAAATCACTTGAACATTTTGAACTGTGCTTATCGAAGCTGTAGTGTGCCAAGCGGCAAAGACAACAATGTTGGTTTTCGCTGCGTTAAGAGCATACCATGATTTAATACTTTAGTCCTTTTTTCCATAAAGATTCCAGGAATACGAAAGATCGAAGTCGCCGTCAAATTCGAATTTATCTTCGAATTCTGTTTGAAAATCATAAAGATTTTTAAAATCATCTATTGAATCTGATTCCGTTCTGCCCATTAATCCGCTCTCTACCAGATTAAAGACTATTTCTCCAAAATCTCCACTGTTAGTTATACCCCACAGCTCAAAAACTTTCCTTGTCATAAAGCCAAATTTCATCAAGGAAAATTGTTTAATCCCTTCTGAGAGTTCCTGTCCACTAACATGACGATCTTCCTCCCTTGAGCTATTGTATTTTTTCCCAAGCCTAGAAGCAGTAAAATCAAGAGCTTCAAAAACAAATTGATATGACTGTACCGAATAACGGTTGTCTTTATCAATTATCCTTTGAAGCTTTTTCCATGTATTTTGTACTGTCTTTTTGCCCACTGATTTGATCTAAACTAATTGATTAATCAAAACTCTTTACAATTATTGCCTGCTAACCTGCAGCGGAATATTCTACCCTCGGAAAGACCGGCTGTCCTTTACATACCTTGATTCCAGGCCGGGTTTCACCCCATGTGATTTTGTTATTAATAGGCTTGCCATCTGCAGACAAACCCAACTGCCTTTGTATCTCAGCAGCAATATTTGGCATAATTGGCAAAATAAATAACGAAATTATTCTAATAGATTCAACAAGATTATACAAGACTTCATTAAGTTTATTTTTCATACTCGATTCTTTCGCCAATGCCCAGGGTTTCGAGATCTCTACATATTTATTAACTAGTCCGATGTAGTTCCAAATCACTTCCAACGCTTTACTGAATTGCAAATCACTCATCGCAAGTTCAACCTCTTCATTAAGTTTCTCCGCTCCATCAACTAGCTCCTTACCTTCCATCGATAAACTCTCGGCTTCCGGCACTATCCCGTCACAATATTTTTCAACCATAGTCAATGTTCTATGCAGTAGATTTCCTAAATCGTTTCCCAAGTCACAATTTATTCTGTTCACCAGGGCGTCATAGGCGAAATTACCATCCAGTCCAAATGGCACTTCTCTAAGCAAAAAATACCTATAAGTGTCTACACCATAAGTATCCGTTATCTTAACAGGATCTATTGCATTACCCAGGGATTTTGATATCTTTAGCCCTTCCAATGTCCACCAGCCATGAGCATATATTTGACAAGGCACTTCTATCCCCAACGACATCAACATTGCCGGCCACACAACACCATGAAACCATAAAATCTCTTTCCCTATTATATGTACATTGGCGGGCCAATATCTCTTCAGCTTCTCAGGGTCATCATCATATCCTAAAGCCGTTATATAATTAAAAAGGGCATCAACCCACACATAAATAGTATGTTTCTTGTTCATGGGCACATGAATGCCCCATTCAACTGCTGCCCTGCTTACACTGATGTCATCTATGCCCCCAACTATCCTTCTGTGCAGTTCGTTTCTTCTTGATTCCGGCTTGATGAAGTCCGGGTATTTTTCGAAATATTCTAATAGTGAATCCTGATATTTTGATAATCTAAAGAAATAATTTTCTTCTTTTATTTTCTCAACAGAACGTCCACATTCAGGGCAATTACCTGAAGACAGCTGTGATGATGTCCAGAAGCTTTCACAGGGAATACAATACCAACCTTCATACTCTCCTAAATAGATATCCCCCTTCTCATACATTTTCTCAAATACGTTTTCTATTTGTTTTACATGACGATCCTCTGTTGTTCTAATAAAGTCGTCATTAGAGATATCAAGAATCTCCCATAGGTCTTTAAATCTTTCGACCATCCTATCTGCCAGATCAATAGGCTTTTCATTATTAGTCTGAGAGGCTTTCTCTATTTTTTGGCCATGTTCGTCCGTTCCGGTCAGAAAGAAGACATCATAACCTCTCATCCTCTTATATCTTGCTAAGGTGTCAGCCGCTATTGTAGTGTATGAATGCCCTATATGCGGAACATCATTTACATAATAAATTGGCGTAGTAACATAAAAGCTTTTCTTATTTACAGTCATTCCTGCTTCCATGATCACAGGCAGATTCACATCCCTTTGCCATACCTGCTCGTGCGCCACTTACTTGTTCTAAAATCTCCTTTTTTGTTACAACAACCAACTTTTTGTCTTTTGATTCCATAGTTACTTTCTGTTGCAAGATATCGTAATCTACCACTTCGCCAACTCCTTTGGTAGTAGCTATTAATGTCCCTTTTTTCGGAAGCGTGTCCTTCATTTCTTCATACGCTTCATCTTCATATCTCAAGCAACACATCAGCCTGCCGCATCTACCTGATATTTTTGACGGATCGAGTGTTGCTTTTTGATTTTTAGCCATCTTCATGGTAACCGGCTCTAAATGTCTCAAGAATGTTCTACAACAAAGTTCCCTGCCACAATGCTGATATTCTGCTAACAATTTAGCTTCGTCTCGAACACCTATTTGCTTCATCTCAATCCTAGATTTGTACATCTTGGCTAAATCCTTAACCAGTTCTCTGAAATCAACTCTCCCTTTAGCCAGGAAGTAAAATATTATCTTCTTACTCCCAAAAAGGTGTTCAACACTGGCAAGCTTCATTGGCAACTTGTGTTCTTTTATTCTTTCCTGACAGAAATTATATTCTGATGGGATTGTTTCTACTTCAATCTCCTTCTGCTTTTTCTCTTCTTCTTCAGTAATCTTATGCAGCACCTCTCCCATATCCGAAACAACTGCTTTATCATCCAGTTCCTCTGGTTGTGAAAGAGCCATGCCAAATTCTACACCACGTGAAGAACGTATAACAACCTTATCGCCTTTCCTCAAATCTGAAACCTGAGTAAAAGCATTTTCAACGTTCCTTAAAATACCATATCTTATTGCCACTTGATATCGCATGGTTTTTTCCTACTATTTTATATTAAAATTAAGAAACCAAAGTGTTAATGAAATTAACATAAAGGAATTAGATTGTCAAGTTCATCCAATTGTAACATTGTTTGAATATATGAGAATATGAAATGTGCCGCCAAAACAAAGACTATTTTTTAACCACAAAAAAAGTGAGTGCCATAAGTTGAAAAATAATAGCAAGGAGTAAAGCAGAATGCACATCTCCACCTTTGTTAGTATAAGCAAATACTATTGCACCAAAAACAAAGCACTGCGCCACAGCACCAACGATATTTAGCCATGAACCTGACTCATACGTTAGCACTCTTGCAATATTCTTAACTTCTTTTAGAATCGACTCAAAGAGAAATTGTAATTCATCCGCCCCCCCCTTGTCTTTCTTCTTACTAAAGGCATCTGAGCATTCCTTACAAATTAATTGTCCATAACGCTCTGTAGTTACCCCCGCTTCTATATCCTTATGAGGAATACTTTTTTTACACTTACCACATAATCTGATTTCGGCCATTATTACCTTCCTTATTTCAAGTTGTACTTTTCCAGTTTTCTGTAAAGAGTCCTTTCTCCAATCCCCAGTATCCTTGCGGTCTCTCCTCTATTTCCACCCACATATACTAAAGTATTCTTCATTAATTCTTTTTCCATTTCCTCTAATGTTATCCCAACAGGGAAAACAGGCCCGGTCAAAGCTGTCCTATTACTCTTATATATATGCTCAGGTATATCATCTATATCAAGTACTCCATTTTGATCGAAAACGATCATACTTTCAATACAATTCTTAAGTTCTCTGACGTTTCCAGGCCAATTATACCGGAACAGAATCTTCCTCGCTTCCGGAGTGATATCTTTAATCTTCTTACCATTCTTTTTAGAGAATTCCTTAATAAACGTATCCATTAACAGGAAAACATCCTCCTGCCGCTCTCGCAAGGGTGGCAGTCTCAAGCATATAACATTAAATCTGAAGTACAAATCTTCTCTAAATTTACCCTCTTTGACCAGCGCTCCTAAATCTTTATTTGTAGCAGCTATTATCCTTACATCTATCTTTATCGTTTCATTGCTGCCAATACGGACAATCCTCCCGTCCTCTATTACTCTTAACAATTTTGCCTGAGTTGTAAGCGGCATATCTCCTACTTCATCCAGAAATAAAGTGCCATTATTTGCATATTCAAATTTCCCTTTTCTTTGATATAAAGCCCCTGTAAACGCACCTTTCTCGTGTCCAAACAACTCGCTTTCAAGCAAAGTTTCTGAAATTGCAGCAGAGTTTAATTCGACAAAAGGATTATTCTTACGCGGCCCATTGTAATGAATAGCCCTGGCTATTAATTCTTTTCCTGTACCACTTTCACCCACTACCAGGACGGTCGCAGTAGTTGAAGCAATCTGCTTAAGTATATTAAATATTCTATGCATCTGCTGGCTATTGCCCACAATACCAGCAAAACCAAACTTTTCTTCGAGTTGTTTATGCAATTCTATGTTACTTCTCACTATATCCTGTTTCTCAACAACTTTCTCAACTGCAGCCCTTAAAAGGGTTATGTTTACCGGTTTTAAAAGATACGTTGCCGCACCCTTTTGCATTGAAATAACTGCGGTTTCAACTGTACCGTGACCGGTTATCAGGATAACTTCTGTGTCCGGCGCCTTCTCTTTTATTTCTTTTAAAATTTTCATCCCGTCTATATCATGCATCATCAAATCCGTAATCACCACGTCTATCCTGTCTCTTCTAATTATATCGACTACTTTATTACCACTCTCGGCCGTTGAACATGTATATCCAACATTTCTCAAGCTTTCTGCTATCGCTTCGGCCTGATCTTTTTCATCATCGATTATTAATATGTTTGCATCCATAGTTATATTATTCTTGAAATTTGCTATTTACCGGCAACTTTATTAAGAAACTACTCCCTTTGCCGTCTTCACTACGTATACTGATTGTACCTTTATTCTCCTCAATGATTCTCTTGGCAGCAGGCAGTCCAAGACCAGTACCGCTCTTCTTTGTTGAATAGTAAACCTGAAATATTCTATCAATCTTGTCTCTTTGAATACCGACTCCTGTATCGGTAATATCTATAAAAATATCTTCACTGTTCCCATAGGTTCTCACTATAAGTTCTCCGCCTTCCGGCATTGCCTGTTGAGCATTAAGTATCACATTTAATAAAGCCTGCTTTATTACGTTACTATCCAGATCACATTTTGGCAATTTTGTATCATAGCTTTTAAGTATCCTAATAGAATTCTGCATGGCTTCAGGACTTATAAAATCGAGCACACTATCTATAACTTCATTAATGTCACATGCCTCTAAATGAAGTTCATGTCTCTTTGCAAATCGCAGGAAATCACTAAGTATACTATCCAGCCTGTTAACTTCATTTTGCAGTAACCTAACTCTTCTCGACATTTTTGAGTCTTTCTCTATATTACTATTTTGCAAATCTTCATTTAGTAATTGCAAATTTATGCTTATGGCATTCAAAGGATTCTTTATTTCATGTACTAATCCGGCAGCTAGCGTATTTAGAGAATCTAATTCAGCAGAATCTATATTATTCTTTGTCATCCGTCTCAGACTTTCAAGAAATACTTAAAAAAAATAAGCCAGGAAAGTAAATAGAAATCCTTTCCTGGCTTTGGTTTAAATAAACAAACAAAAATTTATGCCTGCACTTCTTCAGCTCTTACAACATTTTGAGCCTGTAACCCCTTATTACCCTCTACAACTTCAAATTCTACACTTTCACCATCTTCTAATACTTTGAAACCATTTCCAGCAATATTTGAATAGTGAACAAATACATCGCTACCGTCTTCCTGTTGAATAAAACCAAAGCCCTTTTTTACATCAAACCACTTTACAGTACCTTTCATTGCCATTTCTACTCCTCTTTTTTCATAGTACATTTACAAATATATAAAATAATGACTTGCTTTACAAACCTTTCCTACATTCTTCTTTTACTTTACCTCCTAATAAAGAATTTCATAATGATTTAATAAAATAACAAGTCGTAATATTTTTTAACTATTATGTACTAGTTGTAGTTTGAACAGCACTTTCTTCTTTTAAGGCAGCCTTTCTACTCAGCTTTAGTCTTTTTTGATCATCTATTCCTATCAATTTCACTTTAATTTCGTCACCCATTTTTACCACATCTTCTACTTTCTCAATATAATCATTAGAAAGTTCAGAAATATGTACCAGGCCTTCTTTTCCCGGCATTATCTCAACAAAAACACCATATTCCTTAACTGAAACTACTTTACCATTATATATTTTTCCTATTTCCGCATCGTCTGTGAGCCCTTTGATATAAGTCTTCGCAAGCTCTACTGATTCCAGAGTAGGAGCTGAAATTATAATGGTTCCATCCTCTTCTATTTCCACTCGTGATCCTGATTCCTCTTGTATTTTCTTGATATTCTTGCCGCCAGGGCCAATAACCAAGCCGATCTTCTCAGGATTTATTTTAATCTTAACTAGTTTTGGAGCATGAATTGAAATTTCACTGCGAGGTTTCTCAATAGCAGTCAGCATTACCTTCAATATATGTATTCTGCCTTCTTTCGCCTGAACAAGCGCATCCCTCATAATTTGCTCACTTATACCTGATATCTTGAGGTCCATCTGAAGGGC
>JBHHYW010000140.1:0-7052 GCA_046757745.1 Candidatus Scalindua sp. | reverse complement strand
TTTCTAATTCAACTACTTTAGACAGGATTTACAGGACTTACAAGATAATTTATTAATCCTGTTTATCTTGGTGCGCCACCTAATAAATGCTTGTGTCTACTTTAAAAAGCTTCATAAAGCAACCGATATCCGTCAAAGATTCCAATCGCCAAATATTATCAATTATTTCTTTTAATGTATTATCCTTAATAAGACCTGAGTCCAGAATATTAAATTTTTCTTCCAGTTCACTATCTGTTAGAGCGTTTTTGGGATGGCCCTTGGGGTATGTAACGGTCTTGGTAAAAGTTTCACCTGATTTGCTCTTTATCTCTATAAGGCAGGGAAAGGCTTCGGGATACTGTTTGTCGTGTTCGGGATTACGCATAACCTTTATCTTTGACATAATCTTCTGCAAATCAGGATCTTTAATCCTCTCATCCGTAAACTGCCCGAGTCCTACCGTTCCGTCGCAAAGGGCAACGGCAATACAATACGGCAGACTGTGATCGGCTGTTTCTTTTGTTTTAGGGATCCACTTCTCCTTGTCCCCGGCAATAATATCCACACATGCGTCATAGGTTTCGATATTAATCTCTTCTATGTCTTCAGACTCTACCTTGTCACGTAAAGACAATGCCGCCTCAACACCCGCCTGTGAATGATACTCTGAAGGATAGTATTTTATGTAGGTATCAAGGATCTTAAAATTCACTCCTTTGCCTCCAAAGCCTTCAACCTTCAGATCAAAAGGGCCTGTAACCTGTTTAAAGAATCCTTTCTCTCCTTCAAAGATTTCACACGGTCCCGTCATTCCCCATTTCGCAAGCAGAGCGGCAAAGACGCCGTTTCTTGCAGCGTTAGCGGCGGCGGCGCCTTTCCACATGGACAACTCTCCTACCCTTGTTTGTCTCAAAGGAATGTTCGGCGCAATACTCAAGGCGATTGCATGTTCAATCTTTTCCAATTCCATATTCATAAGTCTGGATGCAAGGACGGGACTTGATATTGAGACATAGCCGACATGATCCCATCCCCCTGACCTTAGCGATGCAGAATCACAAAACCTGCACTGAATCTCATATCCCAGGACTATAGCCGTAATCAAGTCCCTCCCACTTCCCCCTTCGGCTTCGGCAACAGCAATTGCCGCAGGTATATTATCACTGGGATGAGCAGGCTCTTTTGAAAGGTAAGTGTCATTATAATCCAGATAACGGAAGAGAATACCATTAGCAAATGTGGCCAATTCCGGAGTTGTTCTATTTTCGGTTCCAAAGATAGTGGCGCCATAATCGCATTGAACCTGTTGCCCCATATTTCTTGCAATTTGCCCCGGAATGCTTGTGAATGCGCCCAGTGCACAGGCAAAGCTGTCAAGGACTCTTCTCTTAACTTCATGTATTACTTCCGGTGGCAGGTCATTATAGTCAAGCGAAAATGCGTATTCAGCAATCTTTCGGGAAACGTTTCTATTTTCATTATTCATGATTTTTGCCGTTGTCAGGATATGTATTGTATAATATAATTTCATGCAGGTATCAATTAATTTTTAGTTGTCATAAACTTAAAATAGAGTTAGAGTAATAGCTGATATATTGTAATTCACCGCAAAGATGCAAAGCGCGCAAAGAAAAATATAAAGGTCAATACTGTATGGGCTGACGCCGCAGGCAGCCTGATTTAATGTATTTTTGTTTTTTTAAACCTTTCATAATATTATGGTGCCTGACGAAACTAATTATAATGGTTTTAAACTGAATTCAGGCAAAGTTTCAATTCTGACCTTTAATCAGCCCAGGGTAAATATTTTTTCAACAGATATCCTGAATGACTTTATCTGTGTCCTGAAAATGCTGGGGCAATCGAGAGATATAAAAGTACTCGTAATTACAGGTGAAGGAAATACCTTTATTGCCGGGGCAGATATTAAAGAAATGGCAGCATATTCACCGGACGATGCTGAAAAGTTCTCCAAACTCTTCCACCGGGCAATGAATATGGTTGAAAATTTCTCAAGGCCGGTTATTGCCGCCGCAAACGGTTTTGCCCTGGGAGGCGGTTGTGAGCTTACCCTTGCATGTGATCTGGTAGTAGCGTCCGATGAGGCAGTATTTGGCCAGCCGGAGATAAACCTGGGCATTATTCCGGGTGCTGGCGGGACACAGAGACTGAGGAACAGAGTTGGAAAACTAAAGGCAAAGGAGATGATATTTACGGGAAGAAAAATCTCCGCAGATGAAGCGCTTTCTATGGGGCTTGTTAACAGGGTTGTTTCACATGACAAACTCTTTGATGAGGCAATGGTGCTTGCTGAAGACATGGCGTCAAAACCTCTGCTTTGCCTTGAGGTTACTAAGAATCTGATTAATTCCGGATCAATGGACAAAGAGATAAAGGAATTCAGCAGGATGTTTTCCTCTTATGACCAAAAAAGACTCATGAATAAATTTATTAAGAAATAATTTATAATGAAAAACATTGTAATCGTTAGTGCGTGTAGATCTCCGATTGGGAAACTGCAGGGAAAATTATCATATCTAACAGCGCCACAGATCTGCTCTAAGGTTATTGAGAATGTTCTTAGGCAATCAGGAGTAGAACCTTCTCACGTTGATGAGGTAATCCTGGGAAACGTAATTTCTGCCGGAATAGGGCAAAGCCCCGCCAGACAGGCGGCTCTGTCAGGCGGCCTCCCGGATACGGTTGCCGCCCTTACCATAAATAAGGTGTGTGCCTCAGGGCTAAAGGCTGTAGCCCTGGGTGCGCAGGCAATAAGCCTTGATGAAGCTGAAATTGTTATTGCAGGCGGGATGGAGAGTATGTCTAATGCTCCATTTCTATTGAAAGAGATGCGTAGTGGAAGGAAACTGGGAGATTCCAAAGTTATAGACTCGATTATTCTCGACGGACTCTGGGACTGTTACAATAATGCCCATATGGGCACGTTATGCGAGTTGACGGCTGATAAATACAAAATATCCAGGGAAGAGCAGGACGATTTTGCTATTCAAAGTCATAAGAAAGCTGCCGAGGCAGCAAGGTCAGGGATGTTTAAGGATGAGATAATCCCTATATCTGTCAAAGTAGGCCGGAATAAGGACGTTGTTGAGACAGATGAGTCAATAAGATACGATACCAGCATTGAGAATCTTTCAGCATTGAAACCTGTTTTTAGTGATAAAGGAACAATTACGGCAGGAAACGCTCCTGGATTGAATGATGGCGCAGCCGCACTTCTGCTCATGTCCGAGGAAATGGCTGGAAAATTAAATCTGGAACCAATTGCTGGAATTATCGATTATGCCACTGTGCATACTGATCCTAAATGGTTTACCATAGCCCCTGTCAGTGCGGTAAAGAGGCTCCTGGAAAAGAGATCACTTAAGATTGAGGACTTTGATTTAATAGAATTAAATGAGGCATTTTCCGCACAGGCCATTGCTGTGATAAAAGATCTTTGCCTTGACCCTGCCATGGTAAACGTTAATGGCGGCGCTATTGCCCTTGGCCACCCTATAGGTGCAAGCGGCGCCAGGATTTTAGTTACTTTAATTCATTCCTTAAGACAGAGAAAGATGAAATCAGGACTGGCGACTTTGTGCCTGGGCGGCGGCGGCGCTATGAGTATGGCTATTGAGGCTTTATAAATAACACTATGGCTGACAAGAACAGTTTGGATAAAATAAAAGAGAAGAAAAAGGAGTGGGAAACAACAACCCTCGAAGAAAGCTTAAGGGATACTCCCGAAAGAAAGAAAAACTTTACTAACCTTTCTCAGAAGGTAATCGAAAGGATATATACATCTTTAGAAGGCGATATTGATTATTTGAATGACCTTGGATTACCGGGCGAGTACCCTTATACACGGGGCATATATCCAACCATGTATAGAGCGCATCCATGGACAATGCGGGAGTTTGCGGGATTTGGCACGGCAGAAGAGACCAATAAAAGGTTGAAATATCTTTTAGAGCAGGGAGAAACGGGATTAAGTATTGCATTTGATCTGCCCACGCTCATGGGGAGGGATTCTGACGACCCCCTTTCTGAAGGTGAAGTAGGCCGCTGCGGAGTAGCCGTAGATACACTCGCTGACATGGAAATACTGTTTAAGGATATACCCCTGGACAAAGTAACAACTTCCATGACCATCAACGCACCGGCAATAGTGCTTTTCGCCATGTATATTGCCATGGCAGAAAATCAGGGGATTGATCCCGTAAAATTAGAAGGTACAATTCAGAACGATATCCTGAAAGAGTATATTGCTCAAAATGAGTGGATATATCCTCCGAAATATTCTTTAAGATTAATTACAGATGCGATAGTCTACTCTGCGCAATGTATTCCCAAATGGCATCCCGTAAGCATCAGCGGATATCACATAAGGGAGGCAGGTTCAACGGCGATACAGGAACTGGCTTTTACACTTTATGACGGACTGACGTATGTGGAAGAAGTTATTAAAGCAGGTTTAAATATTGATGAATTTGCGCCGCGGTTATCTTTCTTCTTCAACTCTCATAATGACTTCTTTGAAGAGATAGCCAAATTCCGGGCGGCAAGACGTATCTGGGCCAGAGAAATAAAAGAAAGATACAACCCCGGAGACCCTCATTCAATGGTCTTAAGGTTCCATACTCAAACTGCCGGTTGCACCCTTACGGCACAACAGCCTTTGAATAACATAATCAGGGTTGCCATTCAGGCCCTGGCAGCAGTGATGGGTGGAACTCAATCCCTGCATACAGACTCTCTGGATGAAACACTGGCTCTCCCGTCAGAGAAGGCCGTAAGGATTGCCCTTAGAACACAGCAGATAATTGCTGAGGAAAGCGGCGTGACAAATACAATTGATCCTTTAGGCGGGTCATATTATATTGAGGCATTAACCAATGAAATGGAAAAAGGAGCCAATGAATATTTCAGGAAGCTTGATGATCTTGGCGGGATGGTCTTTGCCATTGAAAAAGGTTTTCCTCAAGACGAGATCAGGAAAGCAAGTTATTCATATCAGAAAGAGATTGACGATAACGAAAGAATAATTGTTGGTGTAAACAAGTATACGACAAAAGAAGAACCTATCGAAACATTAAAGATAGGGCCTGAGATTGAAGAGAAACAGGTCGAAAAGCTGCGGGCTTTTAAAAAAAAGAGAGAGAGCAACGGAATAAACAAGGCGCTAGATGCTCTAAAAACTACGGCCTCAAATGGAGGTTCAGTTATACCTGCGATTATTGAGGCCCTAAAGCTTTATGCAACAGCGGGAGAAATATGCAATGCCATGAAGCAGGTTTTCGGAGAGTATAAGGAACCGGGAACAATTTAATGAATACGTCGTAGGTGGGGAGTAATAGGGAGCGATATAAATGAAGGTAAAGATATTAATTGGAAGGATTGGCCTCGATGGTCATGACAGGGGTCTGAGGGCCGTTGCAAATGCCTTGGCAGGAGCTGGTTTTGACGTTGTTTATTCCGGTCTTTACCGGAATGCCGAAGAATTTGTAAGCAGGGCAATCGAAGAGAAGGTAGATGCCATTGGTATCAGTTGCCTTACCGGAGCACATAACGTAGTCTTCCGAAAAGTCATAGGGCTCATGAGTGAAAAAGGGATTGAAAATATTCCGGTCTTTGGCGGAGGTACGATCCCGGAAGAGGATATAGAAGGATTGAAGAAAATAGGAGTGAAGAAAGTGTTTCTCCCTGGAGCAACTCTGGAAGAGATAGTAGATTTTGTGAAAGGGCTTGTTAGAGGATAGGAGGATATCTGACAGGATAACAGGATGAAGAAGGTATATTTAATTTCAGGTGGTATAACTAAATTTGCAAAAGCGCATCCCGAAAAGGATTTCAGGCTTATGGTTAGGGATGCCTATGATTATGCTCTTTCCCATGTGCCTAAGCTTGAACTATCTATGATAGATGGTTCTGTAGTGTCCTATTTTTCTGACCACTTTACTCGACAACTTATGTCAGGTGCAATGGTTCAGGATTTCCTGGGGCTATGCCCAAAGCCCTCAAGGCGGGTAGAAGGCGGAGGGGCTACGGGTGGACTCTGTATACAAAGCGCATATGAGGCTATTGCATCCGGCAGGATGAAGGTAACAGTTGCTGCAGGATTTGAGACCATGGGCAGGGTGAATACATGGAAGGGTAATGAGTTTATTGCCCTTGCGTCAGATACAAACTACGACTATCCCCTGGGTGGTTTCTATACAGGATATTATGCCATGATGGTTGTAAGACATATGCATGAATTTGGAACCACTCCAGAACAGTTGGCCTGCGTATCTATAAAAAATCACAAAAATGCGCTTTACAATCCCTTTGCACAGTTTCCTGCAGATCTAACGATAGAAGATGTAAGAAAATCTGAAATGGTCTCATGGCCATTGACGCGTCTTGATTGCTGCACTATGAGTGATGGAGCCGCGGCCTGCATCCTGGCGGATGAAGATATTGCCTTTAAAGTGTGTGACAATCCTGTTCTTGTAAAAGGAGTAGGAACAGGAACCGATTGTATGCGTATGGCGGACAGGCCGCATGGAGATGTTATACTGCTTCCAAATGAGAATGAAGATGATTATAGAGAACTCAAATATCCGGGTGTACACTCTTTCAGGGCAGGAAGAACGGCGGCAAAGATGGCGTATGAGCATGCAGGAATAAGTAACCCATTGGTTGAACTTGATTTTATCGAACTGCATGACGCCTATACATCTTCCGAGATACAGACATACGAAGATCTGGGCTTATGCAAGTACGGAGAGGGCGGAGGCTTTGTAGAAAAGGGCAAGCCTTTTTTGAAAGATATAGAGTACGGACTGGAACTTCCAGAAAAGGCTGTAATCCCAGTTAATCCTTCAGGTGGGTTACTTGCCTCCGGTCATCCGGTCGGCGCTACAGGCATTATGCAGGCGGTGTTTGCTCTGTGGCAGTTACAGGGAACAATTGGAAAACACTTTGGAAATGATAAACTTCAAATAAAAGATGCCAAAAGGGGGCTGATTCACAGCCATGCAGGAACAGGAGCTTATGTGGCAGTAACAATTCTGGAGAAAACTTAAATG
>JBHHYW010000139.1:0-7060 GCA_046757745.1 Candidatus Scalindua sp. | reverse complement strand
TAGACCCTTTTTATAAAACTGCCTTTAAAAATTTTACTGATTTACTCAAGACAATAAATCAACTACATATAGCTATTCCTCTTTTAGAGAAAATCGCAGAACTTAATCCGAATGACGAGAACATTCGTCAGCTTTTAAAAGATGCTCTGGACACCCAACAACAACAACCTACCAACAAGATAGAAGATACAGGCCCTGATAAAGCTGTTCACACCCCGCCCTGTACAGAAGACCAGACGAAAGTGAACAGCGATGATTCACTCTTCCTGAAACACGTGCCGCCGGAGCTGATCAAATACAAGAGAGGAATGAATATTTGTATATATGCAGATTATAACATAGCCGGAAACATGACAACGCTTATGCGCCTGATAAACAAGTATACCATTCACAAGGCAAGATGCATTGTAGTTTATGATGATTATTGCAGTGTCGACAAGGACGTTGCCTTTAAACCATCCTCCGAGGAGAAGGATAAGGAGAAACCTATTGATCCTGCTGTAATGGCGGAAGCTGAGCAGATTGTATCTAAAGCTGATTTCTTTCATATAGGCCGTCAACATTTAAATTTTGGAAACGTGGATTTTGACAAAATCCTTAATAAAGACAACTGTGTTATTCAATACTTCGGCACTGAATACCGTGACCAGGGAGCCTATCTTTACAAGATGCACATGAAAACCGGCATACGTGGTATAAGTTGGTGGGATTGGACCATGCTTAACCATGGTTTATTGTTTTATCATATAGACCACATGCTAGACCTGGAAAAGATACCTCCTCCAATATCCAAACCCATGGATGTTATCAAGATTTCTCACTCACCAACTAATAGAGCTTTCAAAAAAACTAATTTCTTCTTGCTTGTAATGCAAGAGATACAAAAGAAACATAAAAACGTTGAACTTACTCTAATAGAAGGATTAAGTAATTCTGAATGTATTCGGAAAAAGCAGGAATCTCACATTCTCTATGACCAGATCAACGTCGGCATGTATGCACTGAGTGCAATAGAATCTCTGGCTATGGGACAGGTAGTACTGTGTAGTTTGAGCAATTTTGGCATGAGTTTCTGTCCGGATTCGCCTGTAGTACCAGTCCACCAGGGAAATCTTTATGAGGTATTAGATGATCTGATAACTCACCCGGATAAAATTGTTCGACTGGGTGAACTGGGCAGGGAGTTTGTGAAGCAGAGACATTCACCGGAGAAAGCAATAGTACAGTATACCTACCTTTGGGACTTGATCATCAATGGGCTACGTCTGGTGGGCCAGAATCAGGATTTGTTTATAAAAGACAGTTTCGAGAACAAAGAACTATTAGGACCCTTTACTGTATGAATAAATTCCCAAAACGTGTCACTATTGAAATGACCAATGATTGCAATCTCTCCTGTACTATGTGTCCGAGACATTTCATGAACGACACTCTCGAATACATCAATTACGATTTATGGTGCAAGTTAGTTGATGAGTGTAAGGGACAGAGTGTTACATTACTCCCATTCTGGCGTGGTGAAAGTTTGCTTCATCCTCAATTTGGAAAATTGATTGATTATGCTCTTGGCAAGGTTAAAGCCGTACAGTTTGCAACTAATGGTACTTTTATAAATGAAGATAACGTATCACTTCTGAGCAAATTTGATTTCATTT
Source organism: Candidatus Scalindua sp. (assembly GCA_046757745.1). Lineage (GTDB taxonomy): Bacteria > Planctomycetota > Brocadiia > Brocadiales > Scalinduaceae > Scalindua. Next base: position 5,405 of record JBHHYW010000139.1, on the reverse strand, counting down.
CTATCAGCATTCACAATAAAGCTGCCATAGATAAATTAAATCTGTTACTAGAACATTTACACAAAAACAAGCCTGAAATCCAGGCAAGCTTCGTAGAATCAGAAAAGAGCTGTGAATTGATAGATGCAGTATTGGAAAAGGTAGATAGAGTAAGAGTTTACAAGATGCACACAAATAATGGAGTTTATGGGAAATCAAACGTAGAACTCCCAAGGCAGGAATCATGTGCGAAGCTCATGAATGATATTGTGATAGCCTGCGATGGAACTGTATCTCGATGTTGTTATCTGTGGGAGACTGATAAATCATTGAGTGTGGTTTCAGATTCAATTTACGATGTTTGGAATGGCCCACATTACAGGGAAATCAGAGGAAATTATCCTGATGCATTATGTGAAAGATGCGACCAGTGGAAAGGAACAACGCTGGGTAAAACACTTGAAAAAACACAGGTAAATTAAATGTGCGGAATTGCCGGTATATATAACTTAAAACGTAAACCAATTAATAAAGATGACATCAAAAAGATGTGTGACATCATGTACCATAGAGGGCCTGATGATGCTGGATATGTGCTGTTTAACGTGAAGGACGGCAATCTTAAGGATGAGGGTTACTGGCAAGAACTACGTGATGTAGAATTTGATGCCTCCAGTAAAAATGGTTTCAGGAACCATGGTTGCAACATGGCCCTAGGGCATCGCAGATTATCTATTATCGATCTTACGGAAGCAGCCCACCAGCCGATGTCTAATCGTACTAACTTTATATGGATAACTTATAATGGCGAGATTTACAATTTTAAAGAATTACGTAGTGATTTAGAAAAACGTGGACATTGTTTCTTCTCCAGTTCTGACACAGAAGTAATAATCCATCTTTATGAAGAGTACGGTGTAGACTGCATTAATCAATTAAACGGTATCTTTGCGTTTACTATCTGGGACGGGCGCAAGAACCAGATGATCCTTGCCAGAGACCGATACGGCGCTAAGCCGCTTTACTATACAATACAAAACGATAATCTGATATTCGCTTCAGAAGTAAAGGCCATTATGCAGGCAAATGGTGTATCAGTCCGTTTGAATGAATCAGCGGTAGCAGACTATTTCACATTCCAAAACACCTTTGGTGATGTTACCCTGTTCGATAATATCAAATTGCTGGAACCCGGTCACTTTCTTGTTGTGAAACAAGACGTAGTTAAGAAGATAAAGTACCGGGATTTGATGCCTGAAACAATTAATGGCGGTAACAGTGACATTGATTATGTGATGAAGTTCAATAACATCTTTAGTGATGTTATTGACAGACAGTTGGTTGCTGATGTTCCAATAGGATCATACCTGAGCGGTGGTATGGATTCTGCCTCAATTTCAGCATTAACTTCTCAACGGCTTTCAAGATTAAAGACATTTACCGGCGGCTTTGATACATCCCTGGTTACCGGTTTTGAATCCGCCTTTGATGAAAGGGCAGATGCTGAACGGATCTCCTCGGAGCTTCAGACCGAACATTATCAGATGGTGATGCATGCCGGTGATCTGGAATGGGTGATGCCCAAACTGATATATCACACAGAAGACCTTCGAATGGGAATGACTTATCCCAGCTACTATATCGCCCAACTTAGCAGTAAATTTGTCAAGGTTGTCCTGGGTGGCGTAGGCGGTGACGAAATACTGGCCGGTTATCCCTGGCGCTACGTAATTGTACGTGGCTGTCTGAAGGACGAAGACTTTAAACAGGAATATTTCAAATACTGGTCATCAAGGCTGATTCCAGATTCAGAAAAGGAACATTTCTTTTCTAAGGAGTTTTCAGCCCGTTTAAATGGCCATAAACCTATAGATACCTTTAATAAGGTTTTTGATACGTATGAAAGCTCATTTCAGACACAAGCAGAAATTAATATTCGAAAGGCATTGTATTTTGAGGCAAAGACGTTCCTGCACGGGCTATTGGTTGTAGAGGACAAAATCAGTATGGCACATTCCATAGAACTCAGGGTGCCAATGCTGGATAATGAACTGGTTGATTACTCTTTATCATTGCCTGTTTCAATGCTGATTAATAACACCCTTGACCTATCTAAGGGTGGTAGTGATGTTAATCGTATTGGAAAATACATATTTCGTAAGGCCATGGAATCAACTTTGCCGCAATCTATTATTGAGAAACGCAAGCAGGGTTTTAGCGCCCCGGATCAATCGTGGTATCGCACTAAACTGGTAGATTACATACGCTCGCTTATCTTAGGCGAACAGGCCCTTGACAGAGAATACTTTAATAAAGCCTACGTGGAAAAGGTGTTTGAAGATCACATGACGGGAAAAGCTAACAACAGGCTACTACTATGGTCATTAATGAGTTTTGAGTGGTGGAACAGGATATTCATTGACGGATATAAAATAGAATAGTCTATCTATGATACTCGGAACAATTATATGAGAGAAGGATAATCCCAATGGAATTCAGCAAGACAGGATACCAGACATTACTGGAAACTGCCTTGGATGCAGGTTACAGGTTTATACCTTTTGATAGTACCTTGCACCTAAAACAAGGCAGCCTCTGCCTTCTTCGGCATGATGTGGATGTAAACCTTGCCGCTGCTCTGGAAATTGCAAAGGTTGAATCTACCTTAGGTATCCGTTCTACCTTTTTCCTTATGCTGAGGTCGCCTCTTTATAATCTTATGGGAAGAGCAAATAGTCGAATTGTTCAGGAGATTATACAGTTGGAACACCGGATAGGCTTACATTACGATGATGGATTCTGTCTGGATAAGCGCCATTCTATTGAGGAATGGATATGTTTAGAATCAGGAATCCTCGAAAAAATGTTTGGTGTACAAATCAAGGTGGTCTCTTTTCATCAACCGAGCCGGGCCATTTTGTCCGGAGAAATGAAACTTAATAATCATGTAAATACATATAATAAAAAAGAGCTTGATGGTTTCTTCTATGTTTCTGATTCTAATAAGATTTGGAAAGTTGAAAGCCCGTATGATATTTTCCAGAAAGAACTTTACAGCAAAGTACATCTTTTAATCCATCCTCTATGGTGGATTGGAGATTATAATTTACCAACTGAGGATGTCTGGGAACAAATGATCGTATCCAATTTCTATCATTCACAAAAGCAGCTTTTAGAAACCGAAAGAGCATATGGGCCTGCCAGGGAAATTACAATTTCAAAGGCATCAGTATGCTGTTAGATTGAAGGTATGAGATAATGAAAAAAATTGTTATGTGTGGGAGCCATACAGGAGGCGCCCCTGCCATTCGTTCCCTTTTATCAGAAGGTTATCAATTCCAGTACTTTGTGTGTTTAACGCCCGAACAATCTGAAAGGCACTGCATTTCAGGATATTATGACTACAGTGAAATGGCAAGAGATCATGGAATCCCTGTTTATCACCCGAAAGAGTATTCATTAAAATCAAAAGATGATGAGATGTTCTTCAAGGACAACAAATTTGACCTCCTTATTCAGGGGGGGTGGCAAAGATTGTTTCCGGAAAATATTTTGTCCGCATTGTCTATTGGCGCAATAGGTATCCACGGAAGCTCAGACTTCCTTCCAAAGGGAAGAGGCCGGTCGCCTATGAATTGGTCTCTTATCGAAGGAAAGAAGCGCTTCATTATGCACTTATTCCTCATCAAATCAGGTGTTGACGATGGTGATGTATTTGATTTTACAACCTTTGACATTAATGAGTTTGATGATATCGAAACACTTTATTTTAAATATGCCATCGTCTACAAAAAATTAATGCTGAGATCTCTTCCCAGGCTTTTACAAGGTGATTTCACGGTTTTCCATCAAAAAGGAGAACCAAGTTACTATGCAAAGAGAACACAGTCTGACGGTTTGATTGATTGGGAGACCATGGATGTATGGCAAATTTATAATTTTACCAGAGCACAAACCAAACCCTATCCGGGAGCTTATGCTTTTATAAGTGGGAAGAAATATACTATATGGAAATGCCGCATCTTTGACACAAGATTAACTTATAAAGAAGCGCTATATGGAGAATGTGTTGAAGAATTTGAGGGGAAAAAGATTGTTAACTGTCGTGGCGGCTTATTACTCCTGGACGAATTTGAAGTATGTGAGGATTGAATATAGAAAATATATCCATAGAACAATATCGCTTCTCAAAAGTCCATTCCTGTTGCCAATACGGTAGGACGCAATTTCTGGTTTATTGCACACCATATATTCCATGAAATCGAGATTTGCTCCCTATCACATCTATCCGGAGACGGACTAATACCAGTATCCTTCCATAACAACCCCAGGAAATACCTGAAATGGCAGTCAAAGAAATATTTACCCGATAAACGTGAAAATATTTTCCATAAAGAATAAAGAGAAAGAGCATGTCAATATACCCTTGTATACTTATTGTCGATAACCCTTATTATAACAACTGGTTAACAAGGTTTTTTATATTCTAAAACAAAATTTAAATACAGAACTACTCTTGGCATAACTTTAGCGATGTATGAAAAAGTAAGTTGGTATAAAGATCACACAAAATAAGTCTCAACAAAAAATAATATGGGAAATGCCGATTATGAATATTAAAGATGATATAAGAACATCTGATGATTTATTAATTGTAAATGCCGTTGCCATGCAAACCTCCGGTGTCGGTGATTATGTCTACCGGGTAGAGCAGCCCTCAATCGCTATGGGTAATGTCCCCGGAGTAACCGTTATCAATGTCAGTACCATATCTCCTTACTTTGAAGTTCTATGCCTGCAAGCGGACGTTCTTATTTTACACCTTCTGACAGAGCATGATTTACTGCCTATCATAGAAAAAAGAAAACAGAATAATCTTGCAACGGTTTACGAAATATCAGATAATTTTGCCGCAATTAAACCTGATGGCGGGATAAAGAACTGGTTCAGCGACCCGGTGAACATGGCATCAGCTATTCAACTCATAAGATTGGCAGATGCCGCACAGGTAACCGGAGAGGGTCTACTGGAAAGATTAGGTGCCTTAAACTCCAACATTGCGATTTTTGAGAATCAAATCAGTGAACCTTGTGAGTACAGAAAGACAACAGGATCCGATTCGATTGTTATAGGTTGGGGTGGTTCATCAGGACATACCGAAGACCTGAAGCATATAAAGCAATCTATTGTTGATATCTGCTCCAGATATCCTGATGTACGTTTTTCTTTCATGGGTGACGAAGACCAATTTGTCAATATTTTCTCGTGCATCTCAGAATCCAAGAAGACTTATACACCTCCCGGCACGCTTAATGATTATTTCAGTTTTCTGGAAACACTGGATATTGGTATTGCAACTATGCTGGATACGCCGTATAACCATTGCCGTTCCGACATAAAGTTTGTGGAATATGCCTCCAGAGGTG
>JBHHYW010000138.1:0-7113 GCA_046757745.1 Candidatus Scalindua sp. | reverse complement strand
ATACATAAGACGTAGAATACAAAGTGAATCACAATGAAAAGACAGTTAGATAATATGAATAGTTGTATACGCTCAAAGACTATTTACGCGGATGAGATTTCTCGTATACGGATTTCAAACGTTCTGTCGTTATGTGCGTGTATACCTGCGTAGTAGAGAGATTAGAGTGGCCAAGCAGCTCCTGGACTGATCGCAGGTCAGCTCCCTTATCCAGCAAATGAGTTGCAAAGCTGTGCCTGAATGTGTGTGGAGATGTAAGCAGATTAATCCCCGACATCTTTAAATACTTATCCAGCGTTCTCGCAACACTTCTTGCCGTAATACGGTTGCCGTATTTATTAAGGAAAAGAGGCGCATTCCTACTTTTCTGACTTGCCTTCTTTTTCTTATCTTTCTTTCGTTTCGACTTGGAATTAACATATTCCTCTATTGCCTTAATCGCATGACTGCCGATTGGAACCAGCCTCTCTTTCTTACCCTTACCCTTTACCTTTATCATCCCGCCAAAGAAATCAATATCTTCCTCTCCTAAATTGACCAGTTCACTTACCCTTATTCCCGTACTGTAGAGCGTTTCCAACATAGCCAGATCTCTCAGCCCCGCTGAATTTGAGCAATCAGGAGTCTTCAGCAGAACATCCACATCGCTTATGCTTAAGAAATGAGGCAGTTTCTTCTCCTGTTTAGGAGTACGCAAGGCCTCAAATGGATTTGATACAAGCTCGCCTATCTGAATCAAATATTTGAAGAAAGATCGTATCGATGCCAATTTCCGTGCTATGGTGGTCTTTGAGTAGTTCTTAGTTCTCAAAACGGCAAGGAACTTTCTCAACAGAAGATGATTAACGCTTTTTAAACTACTGCATTTCTCGTCTCTTAAGAAAGTATCAAACTGGGACAGGTCTTTATGATACGCCCTTAAAGTGTGTTCGGAGTAACCCTTTTCATGTTCCAGTTTTGCTATAAATTCTATAGTCAATCTCTCAATCATCGGATATCTCTTCCATAAGATAAACTACTAATCCTCACACGAAGTCACATGTTAGGTTGCTACACGACAAAAGACTATCCTTCGACTCCGCTCTGGATGACATCGCACTGAGCGGAGTCGAAGCGCTATCAATATTTAAATTCCTATGCATGGGCTTAGCTTTTACCATTTTCCTGTTTGCCGGAAAACACCTTTAACCAATATTCAGCCTCTTTCTTAGAGGGGCCTAAGTACTTGCTTGCCGGCTCGTCACCTTCCTCTTTGTTAAATAACCTGCTTGTCTTCTTTGTGGATTGCAAACGCTCAACTTTCCCTTTAATATCTCTGTAAAACGCCAGTGGTTCTACAACCTTGCAACCGTATTTCTTTACATACTGTTCTATATCTCTGTCGGCAGTAATTACAGTAATATGCCTGGGATTTCCACTGTTACTCACCATCCTCTTGATTTCCTCATCTGCATCAAGGTCCTGTCTGGAAAAAACTACATCTATGCCTGCCGCTCTTGCCTCTGATGAATTACCATGACCTTTACCATCAAACACTACTATTAATTTGTGCTTTCTTTTCTCTTTATACTGCTCCAGTATCGCAAGAAATCTATTACGCAAAATCTCTATATCACATTTTTTAGTACTGTACCCCAGTTCGGGGATTTTAAATATCACGTTGTAACCATCTACTATTATGTCCATAGAATTTAGCTCCTTTCAGTCGCTAACTTCTTGGTTTTGCCCGCCCGGTTGAACAGTTCGGACTGGCTCTGCAAAATAAGAAATAGCTGTGCCGAAATCGGATTAAACGTACTTTACCTTTTTATATTCCTTTGCGCTCGTGCCTTTGCGGTGAACATTTTCTAACGGGCACTCTTCACACTGCATTTTGGGTTTACAATAATGCTTCCCAACCATCACGATGAGGGCATGATACTCATTGTAGTGAGGCACATTCTTTGGAATATTATCTTCGAATACAGCCTTTATTGCGTCGTAGTCATAATTTTCAGTAATTAAGCCATGTCGAACCAGGACACGTTTCGTGTACGCATCAACGACAAACGTGGGCTTCCCGGCGGCATATAAGATTATAGAATCTGCAGTTTCTCTCCCGATACCGTTTACAGAGAGTAATTCCTCACGTAATGTGGTAAAATCCTGCTTAAACAACTTTGATAAACTACCATTATAATTAGAAAAAAGCCATTCTATAAAGTGTTTGAGCCTTTTTGCTTTGACATTAAAATACCCGGAGGGTTTGATTAGTTCGGCAAGTTTCTTTGTATCAATTTCGTATAATTTTTTTGGTGTAAATACCTTTGCGACCTTTAGATTCTCAATGGCCTTTTCAACATTAGTCCAATTTGTATTTTGAGTAAGAATTGCTCCAATTACTACCTCAAAACCGGTTTCTCCCGGCCACCAATATTGCTTCCCGAATGATTTAAACAACTTATCATATATTTCAGTAAGTATCTTTGGCTTATTCATAGTTTATCATTTTAACAAACCTTATAACATAAAAGCAAAATTTTAATACTATCAATATGGAACAGCAAGCCGTAGTGAAATGCTGTAGCCTTCGAATGCGTTGAAATCTCTATTATAAAACGATAAGAATTTGACAATTTTAGTATAAATCAGGTAATATGATTTACTGTATAGTGTATTATCATTTGATTTCAGAATTTCTAACCTGAATGGAGAGTCAAAACCATGAGTAACGTAAATTTTACTTATCTGTCACAAGAGAATGTAGTAAAAAGTGGCGGCCTGGACATGTTGAAAACCATCAGCGATGTTGAGGAAGTTCTGATTATGCGTCACAGAGGTGAATGCATAGTGCCTCATAAGGTTATACTGAGAAAAGGAACCCAGGAGAAAGAAAGTGTCACAGGCAGGATTAATGCCCTGCCCGGTTACCTGGGAAAGGACAAGGACATAGGTGGAATCAAGTGGGTGGCAAGTTTCGTCAATAACCCGCGCGAACACAAACTGCCTCGTTCAACCTCACTGATTATCCTCAATTCCTTCAAGACAGGAATCCCGCTGGCTATCATGGACGGAACAATTATTTCCGCCATGAGGACTGGAGCCGTTGCCGGGATTGTATGCAAACATCTGGCAAAAGAAGGCTCCACAAGATTGGGAATGGTAGGTACAGGTGTAATCGGACGTACTGTATTAATGGCCATAATGGCAACAGTAAATATCAGAGAAGTAGACGTCTATGACATATACAGCGAACGAAAAACAGAGTTCGCAAAAAAGATGCAGGAAGAGCTTGGAATACCCATCAGGACAGTAGATTCTGCGGAACAAGCCCTGTCTGACAAAAACATTATTATAACGGCCACACCCGCCAAACAACCATATGTAAAGGCGTCGTGGGTTGCAGAGGGATCTCTGTATATACATATGTCCGGTTATGAGTGTGAATTTGATGTGGTTACCCAATCTGACAAGATAGTAGTCGACAACTGGGAAGATGTCAAGAGTCGCAACTCCCAAACGCCTGCCATTATGTTCCATGAAGGTAAATTGTCAGATGACGATGTACATGCCGAAATAGCGGAGATACTGGCAGGAGAAAAACCCGGGCGTGAAAGTCAGGAAGAGCGGATATTCTTTAATCCTGTTGGAATGGGGATACAGGACCTCATCGTAGCACATCGGATATATGAAACCGCCAGCAAAAATAATATTGGGCAGAAATCGGCATTATGGGAACAACCTCTGTGGGTATAAGTAGATAAAACCAGAGTGAAGATATCCAACAGTCCCATGCACGGCTGACATATCTGCACCAGAGCACATACACTCATCCAGTGGTCACGCTTTTATTATGTACAATCATGGAATATGGTCATCAGGGTTGTATTCCATAGATTTCCTTCCTATCATCAGAATTCAGAGATGTAATTTTGTTGCGATTAAAATAAGAAGTAGTTATTATTGTAAATTCAATAGTAATAGGATACCTATACAACCCTGCCTAACCTTGGAATTAGACTATCATTTTGCAATTACTGAAGGAGAAATAATTGAAAATAGGATTTACCGGTATTGATCTACCGGAAGGAAAGACAAAATACAGGGATGAAACACTTATTGCTTTGGAGAAGAAAGATAAAGCCAAAAAGGTCGCTCCTTTTTTTGCTGAATTTATGAAAGACGAGTTTGCACACTCTGATGCTATTGTCGTTCCCAAAAGCGATATTCTGGATATCTTGATTCTTGACATTGAGAAGATTGAGACCAGGTTATCTAAACTGGAAGATGGCAGCGAAAAGATATTAATGACAAAGTGTCTCGAACAGTTGGAACAGGAAACACCCCTTTGCGACGTTGAATTCAATGATGAGGAAATTGAAATAATGATCGCTACAGCACCTATCACCTTCAAGCCTGTAGTCCAAATTGAAGGCAGTGAGGACATCAACACCATCATTGCATTAGCGCTCGACAAAGCAAATTATATGTTCTTTTATACCTCTGGCCCCAAGGAATCGCATGCCTGGCTTGTAGAAAAGGGTTCGGAAATTATTGCGTGTGCAGAGAAGATACATTCCGACCTTGCGCGTGGATTTATTAAAGGTGATGTTGTCAGCTTTGAGGACTACATGAATTGCCATAATTTCAATGACTGCAAGTCAAAAGGGGTGGCAAAACTGGTTGACCGTGATTATATTGTCCAACCAAATGAAATAATCGAGATCAGGTTTAATGTATAGAAACGGATTGCATGTTACGAGTTATATGGTAGTGGGAAAGGGCTAAGAGTGAATCAGGAAAACGGATTTCACAAAAAGATAGAGGAAGCATGCCAGATGGACACTGCCGAATCCTTTAATCTTCAGAGCCGTATTCATAGATTGCAATGGTTTGGCCGTTCGGATATATGGGTAAAGCGGGATGATGAACTCAGCTTTGGCGTGTCTGGAACCAAGTTGCGTAAACATGCATCAATAATTCCTGTATTAAAATATGAAGAGATTGATGAGGTCGTTGTAATTGGCGGAGCAAATTCTAACAACGTTCTCTCCTCTGCTCAGACCTTGACTGAAAATGGTATTAAGATAACGCCTTTTTTACTAGGCCCCCCATCTCACAAACAGGGCAACTCTAAACTGCTTTCACTGTTTGTTGACAATGAGGATATACACTGGGTTTCTCGCCAACAATGGACTGAGCGTGAAACTAAAATCAATGGTTATGTAGATAAAAGAAAGGATCAGGGAATCAAGATATTTGTCCTTCCTGAGGGAGGTCATCATCGATTGGCATTACCGGGTTCTTTAAGCATTCTCTTTGATATTCTTCGCAATGAAAAAGAGTCCAGAGTCATTTTTGATCACATATTTATAGACTCAGGAACCGGTATGGTTGCACAGTCTCTGTTGGCAGGAGCTGCCGTCATAGGGAAAAAGACAATATTTCATAACGTAATTCTGGCAGATTCTTTTAAGGATTTTGAGAAAGGGTTAAAGCAGGTAATACAATATACCGAAGATTTTCTTCAGGTTTCAATCAAATCGGTTCCTGAATATAAACTTTACTACCCTGTGGTTGCCAGATCTTTTGGCAGTACTAATAGCACAATCTTCAAGGAGATAAAATGTATTGCCAGAGCGGATGGGATCCTCACAGACCCTGTTTATTCTGCCAAACTTTTTATTACAGCAAAACATACTATTCAAGACCAGTCATTAGGTGGGAATATACTCCTGATCCATTCCGGAGGAGCATTGGCCTTGAGTGGTTTTCTTGACAATCCTGTTTTCGGTAACGAGGAGTAAGAAATATGGCTGATCAAAATGTGGTTATATTGGGAGGAAGCGGAAATGTTGGTAGGGAATTTCTGTCCCAGGTGATTCAGCATGATACAGTCTTCTCTAATAAGCATCTTAATCCTACTAACATAATAGCGCTTACAAACAGTAGGGGTTTCTGGTTTAACAAACAAGGATTGGAAATCCAGAAGAATCCGGAGATAGCTGATAAATGGAGATCTTCAAAAGAGGCATTTACTAATTATATGCAAGATTTAGACCGATTTCACGAATACGATAATTTAGCAGAATTATTGAAATTGATTGCAGATGAGGGAATGTCTGGTGAAGTTGTTTTTGTTGACGTTACCTCAGGGAAGGATGATTTAAGAGATTTCCATCTAAAGGTAATCAATGACTCGGATGAAAGCATAGTAACTGCAAACAAAAACCCACTCTCCATTTATCCAACTAACGTATTTAAAGCGCTTACCAGACCCAGAGAAAGGTATGGATTCCGGTGTACGGTCATGGCCGGCGCTAATACCGTTTCCAATTTACTCGACTATTATGACACCTCAGAGATAATAAAGAAGATAGAAGCGTGTTTTTCAGGAACACTGGGTTACCTATGTGCTGAACTGGAAAAAGGAGAGAGGAGTTTTTCAGAAATACTGGGTGATGCGAAAACCATGGGTTACACAGAACCGCATCCGAGAGATGACCTGAACGGCCTGGACGTTGCCAGAAAGCTTATAATCTGTGCCAGAACATTCGGACATGAGGTTGAAATATCAGACATTGAACTTGAAGGATTCATTGGTGAATCTTTTTTAAAGATCGAAGATGTAAATGAGTTTATGCAATCTGTAAAAAATGCTGATCAGGAAATTAAAGATAAATTTGCTTCCGCTAAGGGTAACGGAAAAACATTAAGATATGTTGCCAACTTTAATCTAAATGAAAATGGTGATTCTATTTTTAAAGTCGGCCTGAGAGAAGTTCTTCCTGACTCTCCACTAGGGAACCTGAAAGGTTCTTCAAATAAAGTTATTGTCGAGACTGAAATATTTAGTGGAGACAAGAAATATATAATAGAATCCCCCGGCGCCGGACCGGATGTAACCGCCTGGGGATTGAGGAGAGAACTTCTGTCAAGATTAAGGGGAAGAAAAGGAGGAGATTACAAACTGACTTAGAACTTACTTGATTCGTGTAGGGTGGATTAAGCGAAGCGAATCCACCTTTATTTTTACGGTATTAACATATGGATTTTTTCGGTGGATTCGGCCTAATGGCCTTAATCCACCCTTATATGTTTTACTATCAAAAGATTAATTATATAATTGCATAA
>JBHHYW010000137.1:0-7117 GCA_046757745.1 Candidatus Scalindua sp. | reverse complement strand
TGAAATAAATTCAGGATGACAAATTGTGTATTTTTGTTATAATGACACAGTCTGCATTCAGGCGGGCGAAAGCAAGGCTCAACATAAAATATAAAGAATTCTAATTAGTTGGCGTCAGGGCTTCCACCTCACATGCGATACATTTACCTGTTTCAAGTCTCCAGTATCATACGATGCAATAGTTTCTAGCATATAAACATTTGCATGTCAACTTATTGCCGTGTATTTCCTTTACACTCTTTATCAAAAATAGTAATATGTTTTATCAACTTAAAACAATCAATTTGTTAAATATTATACGGAGTAATCATAGAATGAAAACCATGCAGAATTTTACATTACGTCTATCTTTTTTTGCACTGATTCTGTTATTTACCATTTATGGCTGCCATGCTACAAATAGCGCCACAACAACAAAGGCGTCAGATTCAAATCTTAAACCTGATATCACACAAGCTGATGCCGAAGTTGCGAAATCCGGTAAACGACAATACAGCTCTGCAGAACATCATGAAGATGCTGCAACCGACAAACAATCCAATCTAGAAAGCAAGAAGCAAGTGATAGAAGAGCTTCAGAAAAGGCTTGGGGGCTTGATGATGGGCCATGGAAGAGAACCTGAAAATGCTCCTATAGACAGGGATACGACGTCAACTAAGAAATCAACTGAGAATCTGGCTGCCAAATCTGAGGAGTTAGAAAACAGGCTTTTTATAGAATTGGAGAAAAAGCTGTACGGCAATTGGATAAACAAAAAAGAGACAGAATCATATAAATTCCACGATGATGGAACTGTGCTGATTAAAGTAATTGGCGAGAGAGGTAAAAGCTTTAAATTAAATGGCAATTACATACTGGTAGGGAAAGATCGTATAAAGATAGATTTTAGAGGCGACTCTTTTGCCGGACAAATGCCGCCAAGATATTTTAAGATTTCCATCTCTGCAAACAAGTTCACGTTAACAGACGAACCGAAAAGGCCTGATGAACCTGATGGGCCATCAACAACATATAATAGAATATATTAGCTTACTTTGCAGTTAACCTAATTCTATGCTTAGATTGAAAATCTCCTTTAACGTGCACAACCCGTGTGTTTGGTACTACAGACCTTATGCCAGAACCTCATAAAGCAAAGACTCAGGCATAAACCTAAGCTTTTGAAATATGACGGCTGCTGTTTTAGAAGTGACGGATAAATGTCATCATAGTTGTCGTTTTGCAAGCTTTTTAATAAGTAATTTCTCTGCATTGTTTTCTTCCTATGATAAAAAGTCTACTTGTATACAGGCAATGATTTGTCACTTTCTAAAGATCGCAAAAACCACACCATTATTTAATCATTTAGAAATATATTTCCTGATATTCTGTAAGCCCTTGATATCTTTTGAGAAGAGGAGAGAATTAAATCTATTGTAATGTTCAAATGCGATATTGTTACATGGTGTCAGTTGAAGAATTGTACTATTATGTTTCTAATAGAGGAAAATTGTTTCCGAAATGTTTAAATAATAGACTTGCCCCACCAACGACCCCTTGCTTGTCGAATGAGGGCAAGGCATTTTTTACAAATTTCATAACCGCTTGATTTAGTATCAGTTATGTCGCTATCACATTAACTGACAATAGGTTGTAACTTTATTCTTTTCCTGTTGAGTCCTGTGGTGTCTTGGTGATTTCGCTGGAATCTACTACGTTTCTACTACAATCCTACTACAGTAGAAAAAATGGTAAGAACCAAATAATTAAAAAGACAACGGAGATTTTTGAGGTTTGAGAAAAAGGAGAATACAGTACTTTTGTTTATTGTACTTGAAAGTAGATCAATAGTTTTTCAAAGTTGTTCTTAATTTTATTATTTCAAAAAAAAAGGAAGACATAAGCGGCAACTTATGCCTTCCGAATTATTATTCCCATTCACCAATGAAAAAGAATAACAACTATAGCTTAGTTAAAAAATTCAATATATCAACTAAAAAAACCGTGTTGAAGGCGCCGCACCACAAGCCTGATTACACGGTTTTTTTTTGGTTTCAGTTTGGGAAAGACCTATAGACTTGATACTAAGAAACAAGTGAACATCGCAAGTCGTAACTGTTGAAAATTCATTAGTTTAGTGATTTGTAGTAAGTCCTTATTTTGTGTTAAAGAAAGTTGGTTAAATTATGTGTCAATGCGTAGAGAAAAAACAGGCCCCTATGGGTCGTTTGGTAATTAAAAAAAGCTGGCGATTACTGGCATTATATAGAATTGAAAAAGTAATTAGGGAAATAGGACAGGAAAAGAGAGCTAAAAGGATGGGAATATGTGGAAACACAATAAACATCCTGAGAAAGCAGGAAGATGGTTATGAGAGTGTACTGTTTCAACCGGAATTAAGATGCAAAGATAGATTATGTCCGGTCTGTAATAGCTATAGGGCTTCAATACTTGCACGCAAAGCCGAAAAGCTTGGTGAGAAAATGACAAACCCGCATATGTTGACAATAACTGCAAACTCTCATAACAGATTTGATCTGAAAATTGCGTTTAAAAATTTCAAAGACTCAATGAAAAAATTAAAACGTAATAAGTCATGGTTTAAAAAATATATCAAAGGCGGGATAGATCATATTGAAGTTGTATTTAACAAAAAAACCGGTTGGCACATTCACAGTCATATGATTGTAGATTTGAAAATCCTTAGGGATGTTTACAACACTGTGAATGTTGATGCCGGATATGACGTAGACATAGTCAAGAAGGAATTAGAGGTGGTACTTGAGAGGGTTGGCCTGGGTACTATCTCCGATATCCGCCCTGTAACAGAGGGCTATGGAAAAGAAATATCAAAGTACTGTACTAAATTTGCCATTGATATTGAGGATGAAAGACTGAAAGAGATAATAATTAATCTAAAAGGTAAAAGAATGATATCCAGATTTGGCTCTTGTTACGGTGTGGAAGAACCAGAGGAAGGAGAAGGAGAAAGCACACTGGAAGAATTAACAGAAAAGGAGGAATGGGAATATGAGAGCCTGGGAACGATAGAGGAAGTAGTTCGTAAATCGGTAGAAACCGGAGATTACAATTACAAGTATTTTAAGTATGTACTGGAAGCGATTAAGATTGGCTTAATCGAATTGAAATTAGAGAAAATAGAAGGGGGTTAGAATGAAAGTTTTAAATGTATTTGACGGAATGTTAGTAAGTCAACCGGCATTAACGCCAAAGGGCGTAGGAATGAGAGTAATGATTCCAAAGCTGGGCGATTGTTATAGGGTGTTTGTGCCTGCTGAACAGGTAAAGGGTGAACAGACTTTAAATCTAGGGGATAGTGTAAAAGTAAACTACTGCGGAATGTATCCTTCAAATAATGAGATTAGAATGAACGTTGAGAACATTCTACCTGATACAGGAAAGAAATAAAATGAAAAAGGCAGGGAGTACATTATTAAAAAACAACAAAGAGAGCCAGAGAGACGGCCTCCGTCACTCCCTGCCTCAATTCATTTATGTAATAAGTATATTAATATTTGGTCTGTTCTTTACTTATTATTCAATTGATTTCGTGAATAGATATTTGAACCTTGTAATAAAATGTTTGGGGTGTGAGTGATGTTTATAGGTGCGTTTGGAGATTGGGGCGGAGTGTGGGAGGTATTACCTGTACAAATTACAGGTAATACAATGTTTGATTATTTCTTTACGCTGGTCTTAACCTTTGGTGTTCTATCCATGATGGTGGGCTGGTTGTTTAACATTATGACCCGGAGTTAAGAAAATGGCAATTATAAATTATGATTGTGGAGCTTTGTCAAATGTAATAATAACTTCAAATAATTATAGTGGAGTTATAAATATAGCGTCAGGGAGTACTAATGGTGATATTACGATTGATCGAAATATGGAACCTTTGGTTTTTATGTGTTCTGGAGATATGGCTATAGACTCACAAGTTAATGCGATAAATGTCTTAGTAACAGCAATGAATTTACAGGGCGTATGGTCTGAAAATTTTCTCATGGGTCTGGCTGGTGTCGTATGCGGTTCGCTGCTGGCTTATGTATGTGTAAAATATGCCGTATAACTTTTTAGTATGAAGGGAGGTGAGGACATTGGATTTTAGTACTCTAGTGTTGGATACTACTCAGGTTTTGGTATTGGCTGGCGTGATCGTTACGGCTATTGCCGGAATTTGGGCGGTAAAGAAGGTTATCAAACTAGCAAATCGTTCTTAAGCTCTGGAAGGTAGAAGAATGTTGTTGCTGGTGCGGAGTGGTTTCTAGGGCTGCTTCGCATTTTATAACATAATCTGAGGTCAAAAAATGGATTACTCAATGGTTACAATTGATACAACAAAAATATTTCTATTTGCTGTTACCGTAGTAAGTGCACTTGCGCTTATTTGGGTAGCAAAAAAAATTATACATCTAATTACATATAGTTAAATGAAAAAAAGATTAATAATATCAGGAATTTTGATAATAGTTATAGGGATAAGTACGTTATTTATAAATCAGAGAAAAGCCGAAGCGGTTTTTCCTTTTATTGGTTATGTTGCCATTTCTGCACTTATTCATTTTGCTGTCGGTGCATATGTATATTTTTCAAATCAAAGTCATAAAATAACTGCTATTGATTCTAGTACTGGTCAGCTTACGTTTGAATTTGTTGATGATACCGTAACTGAAACATCTAGTGGCGTTCCTGCCCATAGAGTACAAGATGATAACAGTCCCTCAACTAATGGTTATAATTCTGCGGATTGTAGAAGTGCTGGACAACAATGTAATGCAAGCGAAACACAATTACAAGGCTTTTTTGATACTGCTATTACTGCTTTGTGGTCACACCCTGTTGGAACACATATAGAATATATGAAAGTGATTTATCCTTATTGGGCAGCGGGTAATTGTAATCCTGTGGGTGCTAGGGCATGTATGATGTATGAAAATAATTTAGATGAATATACTGATGATCCTATTGGTGGGGCTATGGGTGATATTTTACTTGGAGACAATGCAGATATTTATGAATTTATAGAAGATGTACCACTACTGCCAACTTGTTTTGATGGAATACAAAATCAGGACGAAACTGGAATTGATTGCGGTGGAGTATGTGAAATTAATTTTGGCTTTGTGTGTCCTCCACCTCCTGAAACGTGTTTTGATGGGATTATGAATCAGGACGAAACTGGTATTGATTACGGCGGTGTATGTGGCATAGGCGGTGACCCACCTTCTCCGGGGCCACAGCCTTCGTCATTTGTTGATGCTAACAGTGATGGTATAGACGACTTATCTGGCTATGACGATCAAGGAAATGTGCCTATTGGATTACCAGCAGGAGCTGATAGTAATACTTATGATGCAGGACTTCCAGGCGTTGTTGAAGACGTTGGAGATACGGACTGGACGGGATTGATTACAGGATATTTATCATCTAATCCTTTAGTAGTACTGGCAACTGGAAATCAAATAAATGTCTCTGGTGATATTTGTAGTTTATCTATGAATATATTTGGAAAGGACATGACTATAGATTTTTGTTCACTTGAGTGGATGGTTGAATTATTTGGAACATTCGTTCTTGGCTTAATGGCGATACGATCTGTTTTTATAGCAATGGGAATATAATATGCCAGCATTACTATCGTGGTTACTATCAGCGTTTGGAAGTTGGGTTGGATACAGTGTAGTAAGATTTACGGCCATGAAGATATTTATCTGGACTCTGGTCATTACTATCGTTCCGGTACTCTTTAGCCGTGCCGTGTACATGCTAATAGAGGGCGTTATGACGACACTGGATAGTGTTAATGGGACTTATGGTGTCAGTAGCTATTTAATCAATTTTACAGGTATTACGGCGTGGTTTGCTATACATTTAAAAGTAGTAGAAGGCTTTGCTTTGATAATGTCTGCGGTAGCATTTCGCATGGCTATAAGGATGATTCCTTTTGTAAGGCTATAAATGGAATACCCTGAAATAATCATACGTGGAGATGGAGAAAAGCAATATGAGTATTACAGAAAGGATGTGTTTATGGGAAGAGTCAAGGAGTATATAGACAGAATTATGCTTGATATTCATAAACGTATCAAGGAAGCACGTATTGAGGCTTACAATGATCATGTGGCTGGCTGTGACGAGTGCCAGGGGGCTACGAGGATAGGTGTGAGGAAGGT
This sequence comes from Candidatus Scalindua sp., assembly GCA_046757745.1. Taxonomy (GTDB): domain Bacteria; phylum Planctomycetota; class Brocadiia; order Brocadiales; family Scalinduaceae; genus Scalindua. The sequence continues at coordinate 944 of JBHHYW010000137.1, read as the reverse complement.
AGTAAGCTATCAAGGAAGTGTTTAGGCAGTTAATCTGTAGAATCGGCCTTGCAGAATCCTCATAGAGACGTTTAAAAACCATTGAGCATGCTATGGGGGTGGCTTGTTATGTAAAAAAATCCTTTTGAAGATTCACAAATCCATCTTTAAAAGGAGTTTTTTATATGCTTTTAAACTAATGGGTTTTCGTAAGTATATAGGAGCATGACGAAAAAAAATATTTTTTGTCATTTCGGAAAATATTTCTTTTTAGGCGTGATTCATTTTACTGAAGAAAATTTCAATGTATGTGAAAACCGGAAATATTGCAAATATCAACAAAATGTCTTTTTTTTGTTGTTTTTTGTAATATTGGACAGATTAAGAGGGGGCCAGAAATGTTAATTAGAATTAGCTTGATAATGATATGTGCTCTCGCGTCCGGCTGTTTTCTTACGGAAAAGAGTATTGAAAGAAAAGTCAGCTCTCGACCTGAACAAAATAAGAGTGAAAATGAAAAATGGGAATGGAAAATCAAAGATGGGAGAGTTAGCGAATATGACATCAACGGAATAGATGTTGATATACAATTTGAAGAGGTAGAAGTTAAGGAAGTGATAAAACTTGTAATGGGAATTATCAAGGAAAATTACATTGTTGTAGGTAATTTAGTGGGTTATGTGGATGTGGAGATAAAAGGCATGTTTTTAAGACTGGAAATATTAAAGATGATTCGGGCAATTGTAAATAGTAAAGGATATGACATTGTTAGAGATGGAGAAATATATCGAATATACAACGTGGAGGAAGAAGGAAATATAAATATCAAGAACACAATTGATCCATCAAAAAATATATACCTGTATCATTTGCAATATGAAAGCACAGAAAACGTTGTTTCTATCCTTAATGATGTGTTTGATGATTCAGAGATAACACAGAATAAAAATATCAATATGATAATA
>JBHHYW010000136.1:0-7169 GCA_046757745.1 Candidatus Scalindua sp. | reverse complement strand
GAGTATATTATCTTTGGTTCTGGCTCGACCAGGTTGGGCATTGAATTAAAGATATTGACTCTCTTTGCTGTAAATGTTATATTTTGGCATTACCCTTCGCATTGGACTCTTTTTTTATAAATTAAGAAAACCGAGGATATCATAATGCAAGAACCAGAGGAAGCCAAACCAGAAACAAATAAGGTCAGCATAACAAAAGAAATGACAACAGGTGAGGTGACGGAAAAATATCCGGCAACGAGAGAGGTGTTCTCGAAACACTTTGGAAAGAGTTGTTTTGATTGTCCTGCATTTGGCACGGAAGATGTAAACCTGGCGTGCATGATGCACAATACAGATGTTAAAGTTTTTGTTAGTGAATTAATTGAAGCGGCCCAAAAGGAGATTGATTCAAAGGCATCTTAACCGGCCTGGGTCTAAGGATTTTTCTTAAAGCTGGAAATTTGTTGGGAGGAAGAGTATTTGAATCTTATAAAATTACAGGAAAAAGTACAGTTTAACGAACAATTTCGTCCACAAATCTTATGCGCTGCCCCTGACGCAAAAGCGCCTATGATATGTTTAGAAGCAGGCCAGGAAATACCGGCACATCCCAGTGGTACCGGTATTTTTTATATACTGGAGGGAAAAGGTGTTATGTACCTGGACGACGAAGAGATAAGCTTGTCAAAAGGCACGGTGGTAATTGCTCCTGAAGGATCAAAAAGGGGCCTCAAGGGAGTGGAAGGGCTGGTTGCCGTCGCCGTTCACGTTAGTTGAGAGGATAAAATGGGAGAGTTTAAACTAGAAGAAGTAACAAAATTTTCTGAAGAAAATGTAGTATCGACAAACTTATACGATTCTCAAAAAGTTTGTACCAACTTCCTTTGCATGGAAGAAGGCCAATCAGCGCTGGATGATACCAAAGAACAAAAGGTAATAGTCATAATTAATTCTGGCAGTGGTTCTGTTGTCACAGATAATGGAGAGCAGGATATAGTAGAAGGAACCTTTATATTATTTGAAAGCGGTGAATCCCGCTCGCTCAAAGCCAAGTCAAAGTTAACGGCTTTAGTGAGTATAATATCTAAAGGATAGAGGTCTTTAACCTGTCAGAAATTTAAGTTAAAGATTCAAAGGAAATATTATTAATGCAATTTATAAATAAGAAAGGATAAAATAAATGAGCGAAGGCAACGTTATAACACTGGACGTACAAAATATTCCACCACGTGAAAGACACCCAAAGATTTTTGATACCTTTGATTCCCTCAAACCGGGAGATAAGATGGTACTGATAAATGATCACGATCCAAAACCATTAAAGTACCAGCTGGAAGCAGAACGTACCGGCCAATTAGAGTGGGAATATATCCTGACCGGGCCGGAGGTCTGGAAGGTGGAGATACTGAAAAAATAGTATGTTCATGCCGGAAAAATAGGTACTATCATGTCTGATCATGTAATGTTTGATACATTGGCATATGCGAAAAAGCTTAAATCCGCTGGTTTCACAGAAGATCAAGCTGAAATACAGGCAGAGGCTCTGGCAAGTATTATTGACGAAAAGCTTGCCACTAAACAAGACCTGAAAGAGCTTGAATTGCGTATGTTAGTCCGTCTTGGTGCTATTCAGGCGGCTGGCATTGCTATTGTAGCCGCATTGGTAAAGTTGCTGTAAAGGCTATAACCTCACAAACGAATTGAGGAATTAATCCCCAACCTGATAGCTGGTAGTTAACCTTATAAATTAGCCTTCGTATAAAATACCTTCAGACAGGAGTTTTTCCAGCCTGTCCATTCCTTCCTTGATATTTTCCATGGATGTTGCGTATGACATCCTGACGTGGTGATCAGAACCGAAGTATTCACCGGGAACAATGGCCGTTCGGGCTTTATCCAGGATTAAATTTGACAAATCTACCGAGTTAGTCGCCGTCTGGCCGCAGATATCACGCCCATACAGAGCGGATACATTTGGAAATACATAGAAAGCGCCTTTGGGTAACATGCAGGTTATTCCGTCCATGTTATTAAGCCGTTCCACAATGTATCGTCTTCTCTTATCAAATTCTGCAACCATATCCTTAATTTCTTTTTCATCTCCTTGTAAGGCAGCTATTGCCGCTTTCTGGGTAAAAGAGTTTGGGCCGGAAGTCGAATGATCCTGGATGAGAGTAGCCGCTTTTATAATATCTACAGGACCAACTGCATAACCAATTCGCCAACCCGTCATCGAATATGTTTTCGAAAACCCATTTACGGTAATCAGCTTCTCAAAGAAATCTTTACCGAATGAAGCAGGGCTAAAGTGTTTCACTCCATCATATATAATCTTTTCGTAGATTTCATCTGATATAACATACAAACCGGCGTTAATTGCAACATGGACTATTTCATAAAGTTCCTCTTTTGTATAAACGCTGCCGGTAGGATTACAGGGGCTGTTTATTATAAGTACCTTTGTCTTGTCTGTTATGTTGCGTTCGATATCGTTTTTTGTAATCTTAAAGTCATTCTCATCGGAGGAATTAATGAATACAGGAACCCCCCTTGCAAGGACAACTTGTTCTGGATAGCTTACCCAATATGGCGAGGGAATCAGGACCTCATCGCCATCATTACATAAGGCAAGGAGGCAATTATAAATTGCCTGTTTGGCGCCGCACGAAGCAAGCACTTGTTGGGGCGTATAATTTATATTGTTTTCTTTCGACAGTTTCTCGCAGATAGCTTCTTTAAGCTCCATAATACCGGATGTGGGCGTATATTTTGTAAAACCGCTCTTTAGAGATTCGATTGCCGCAAGCTTTATCTCTTCAGGGGTATCAAAATCCGGCTCTCCCGCACTAAGACCTATTACATTTATGCCTTCTGAAACCAGGGATTTTACTTTGCTGGTTATAGATAACGTCGCAGAGGGCTTGATTTTGTTTACTACTTGTGATATCGACATGCCGAAGATTTTCTCTACTATTTTTAATAATATTAAGTATAAAGTGGCTTAGTTTATTAAAACTATTAGATGTTGTCAATTTGTATTTGTATCCAAATATGCTTCTTTTCTTCTTGCACGGTTGGAATAACCTTGTAAAATTACCAGATATCTTGTGAATCTACCTTATTTAAAATAGGATAAAAACATGCGGACACTTATAACCGGGGGCGCCGGTTTCCTTGGTTCACACTTATGCGATTATTTAATGGAAAAAGGACACGATGTGGTATGCATCGATAATTTGCTGACAGGCTCCTCAGAAAATATTGAACACTGTATTGGCAATCCAAAATTTAAGTTTATTAAACATAACGTTAGTGAGTATATTTATATTGGAGGCGAGATAGACAATGTCTTGCATTTTGCATCACCCGCAAGCCCCCTGGATTACCTGAAGTTGCCAATCCAGACTTTAAAGGTTGGTTCATTGGGAACGTTGAATGCAATCGGGGTCGCAAAAAGCAAGAAGGCCAGGTTTTTTCTGGCATCAACATCAGAGGTTTATGGCGATCCGCTTGTTCATCCTCAAATGGAAGATTATTGGGGAAACGTAAATCCCGTGGGACCGAGGGGTGTCTATGATGAGGCAAAAAGATTTGCGGAAGCCATGGTTATGGCATATCACAGAAGCCATGGGGTCGATACGAGGATTGTGAGAATCTTTAACACCTATGGCCCCAGGATGAGGATAAATGACGGCAGGGCGCTGCCTGCATTTATTTCACAGGCGCTTAATGGGGAAGACTTAACCGTTTTTGGTGATGGTTCACAGACAAGAAGCTTTTGTTACGTTTCCGATTTAGTGGAAGGGATATACAGGTTGTTGGTTTCAGATGTTACCGAACCGGTGAATATCGGGAATCCGACAGAGATAAAGTTAATAGATGTAGCAAAAGAGATTGTGGGAATGACGGGGAGCAAAAGCAAAATCATCTTTAAACCGTTACCAATTGACGATCCGAAATGTAGACAACCGGACATAACAAAGGCAAAGAAACTGTTGAACTGGACGCCTGAGGTGTCACGCACCGATGGATTGAAAAAGACCATAGAATACTTTAGAAGTGTTCTGTAAAAATGAAAGTAGGGGCGAAGATGAGTCCCACAAATTGCAAGCATATATATGTCTTTTTTGCCACAAATATCATAAAATTATCAATAAGGTAAAATTACAGTTTAATTTTTCAGGAAGAAGAAAAATGAGGAATAAAATAACTTTAACATTTAAGTATGTATTAATCGTAGCTGTTTTTATATTATTTGTACCTGCTGTTGTATTAGCAGAGGAGGAAGGGCCAAATATACTCTTTATACTTGATTCCTCAGGTAGTATGATGAACCCTTTAGGGGACGTTGAATCCAGGATTGAGGCAGCAAAGAGAGTGCTGTCTGATCTTGTGGCCGGCCTTCCAGCAGAGACAAATGTGGGGCTTGAAGTTTATGGCCACAGGGAGAAAACAGGGTGTGACGATATAGAGATTGTCGTTCCGGTAGGTATGCTGGATGTGGATGTAATAAAACAAAGGATCAACTCTCTTGAGGCATTGGGCAATACACCCATAGCCTCTGCGCTGGAAAGAGGCGCTGACGAAATACAAGGACTTAAAGGAATAAGGACTATAGTTTTAATATCAGATGGTGAAGAAACATGTAAGGGCGATCCAATAAGCGCTGCGGAACAAATTCGTAAAAGGCTGGGCGTAGACGTTATTATTCAGGTAATTGGTTTGGCTGTAGATGACAATGCAAAACAACAACTGGCCGGCATAGCACAGGCAGGCGGGGGAACATACTACTCTGCCGATAATGCGGAGCAACTAAAAGATAGTTTAGTCCAGATCAAAAAAGAGGTGGTCAAGAAAGAACCGCCAAAGGATATCTTTGCCGAGGAGTTTGACAAGCCCTTTCTATCTGAGGAGTGGGAAATTATCAATGAAGACCCGGACAATATGGTCATTGAGGATGGATATCTTACAGTACTGCTGCAGCCCGGGTGGCCCAGTGAAGGTAAGACACACAACATCCTGCTCTATTCGGGCGATCTGCCGAATAACTACGAGGTTATTGCCAGATTCAAAGCACATATAGAAGACTTTCCCTCACTTGGCAGTCCTGCATCTCAGCGCGTGGGACTCGTTCTGTATACAAGCAAGGATAATTTTATAGAGATGACAACCGCCGCAGAAGGATTTGCTGGCTATAAGTCTAATGAAATTAAAGCCGCTTCAGGAAAATACAAAAAAGGCAAATGGTCATCTGTTAGTTCCTCTATCATTACGACAATCGGATCAAATCAATGGACCTATAAGGGGGAATTTGAATTTAAATTCCAAAAGAATGGGCATAAATATATTGGGTCTTTCAAGAATGCTAAGGGCAAGTGGATTAAAAGTGGCGAATTCGCCGACCTGAAGGGGAAATACAAGCCCGGTATCATGGCCTATCGTGCCCCCAAGACAGATGAAACTATGGCCGAATTCGACTCCTTCAAAATAAAGGAGCTTGAGTAGTTTTCACTGAAAAAAATCATGGGGACAGAATAGGGACTGTTTTATTAACACTCATCATCCTGAAAATAGTCCCTATTTTTCTTCAAGGGAGTATAGGAGACATTATATTATACCAATTGAGATAATAATGTTTTGAGCGGTACAATGGTGGGTGTATTTGTTGAAAAACAGCCTACCCCAACATAGTCCATCGACAGAACGGCCTGAAAGGCATGAGTTGCACCGATTTGTTTTTGAAAGTATGACAAACTTTTGCTGACAGACTTTTTTTTCTCAGTTTTTACTTCGACCAGAAACCAGGGTTTCTTGTTTCGGGTGACCAGAAAGTCTACTTCCCGTTTGTCCTTATCTCTAAGGAAATAAAGCCCGTACTCGCCAAAACCGTTATCCGTCCACCAGTTGATCGCCTTTAATAAATGAGATGCAACAAAATTTTCTGTTTTCCCCCCCATATCATCAATAAGCGACCAATCCCAAATATATACTTTGGGTTGCTTTAGTAAAGACCTTGGTACATTTCCGGTCCAGGGTTGTATTGTAAAGCAAAAATAAAGCGATTTCAGGGCATTTATCCACCGGCGTACAGTATCGACAGAGACTCTCACCTTGTTGGCAAGATTTGTATAATTGACTAACTGCCCGGTTTGATTTTTTAACAATTCTGCCAGGAGTTCAATCTGATGAATTTCTTGTATCCGTGTAAAATCTCTGATATCTTCGTTGAATAACTGGTGTTGGCGTAACCTCTTCCATCGGTTTGAAAATCGTGAGTTTGCTTTCATGTAGGGCTCTGGAAAACCACCGAATTTATATAACGAATCAAATGCTTGTAAGGCTATTGGTAAGGGTGGTTGTATTTCATCCACCGTAAATCGCTTTCCAATAATTTCCCTGACTGATAAAGGATGAAGGTGATAAAGGAAATAACGTCCCATTAAACTATCGCCGCCTCTCTTAAAAATATCCAGCCGCGAACTTCCTGTAACGATGATTTTTGACCTTGCGCCGTAAACATCAAAAAAGCCTTTGAGAAACTCCTTCCATTTTGAATATTTGTGAATCTCATCAAAAATAACTAACTGTGGTTCTTCACGTAATTGATTCAAGCCTATTTCATCTCCGATACTGCCGGGGCCGTCAATGATTAATCTCCGGTGGTCCTGATTATCCCAATTAAAATAACCATACTCCTCGGTCAAGCCTGTACACAGTGTTGTCTTGCCGACTTGCCTTGGGCCAACCATAAATATCATTTGTCGATGTTGCTCAAGATGATCTGAGAGTACCGCAGAATATGTTCTTTTCATTATGCAATTATTACTTAAAAAAGGGTCAATTGCAAGACTAATTTATTATATATCGTAAAATAGTCGTGACTATTCTACGATGCTCAGTGTTTTGGTCTGAACATTCTACTTTTTGTGTTACAATTCTACCCTTAATCTTAATAATTATTTGTCATTTCCATTATTGATTGACGATTGAATATTTAGATTACAAAAATACTTTTTTCCCCGGTTTCTCCTTCAGGAGACTAGGGCTTTTTTTATGTCTTTTTATCAATTAGCAATGAACAATTCAATTGAGCGATTTACGCCCGCCCGTACCGGACGGTACGTTCGGGCGGGTAGCCGCAATCTTTATGGTTGCGTTTTTGTTCAATTTCCTCTTGACTTTACCAG
>JBHHYW010000135.1:0-7191 GCA_046757745.1 Candidatus Scalindua sp. | reverse complement strand
ATACAATATGGTTTAATTATTAGTTTAGATATTGTAAACTTGTAATTGCTTGCCCCGTTGGATAATACACTTTCCTTATGTGTTGCAATATTTGCAATATATTACTATTATATCGACTATACGGCTAAAAAAACTATTTAACGGGGTAAATACTTTGTGTATTGTATATTGTAATTTAGCTTGTTAGGTTCTTGTTAAAACCGTAATTAAAGAGCTTCTTTCATCACATTTTAATACCATCAAATCAAATATAATTGCTCGTTTATACGAATGAGCTTTTACATATATTGTTTTCGCGGGCACTGTCCCTAAATATAATGGATGGAAAATCGTTGGACATTACAGATGAGAAGATTGAGCAGCTTAAGGCAATTATTCCCGAAGCGTTTACGGAAGGCAAGATAGACTGGGAAAAGCTGAAGGCCGCCTTGGGTGAGGATGTAGAATTTAAGAATGAACGCTATGTTTTGAACTGGGCTGGCAAATCCGACGCATTTAGAGTGCTTCAATCCCCCACTACCGCAACACTTGTTCCCTGCAAGGAAGAATCCGTTAATTTTGATAATACGGAAAACATCTTTATTGAGGGTGAAAATCTCGAAGTTTTAAAGGTTTTACAAAAGTCTTACTTTGGTAAGATAAAGATGATATACATTGACCCTCCTTATAATACCGGCAATGACACATTTATCTATCCCGATAAATTTTCAGAAACTAAGGAGGAATATTTAGGCAGAATCGGCGACAAAGACGAAACCGGTTATATGACACGTGAAGGCTTATTCCGCAAAAACAGCAAAGACAGCGGCCATTATCACTCCAACTGGCTCTCGATGATGTATCCAAGATTGTTTCTGGCAAGGAATCTATTACGGGAAGATGGAGTGATTTTTGTAAGTATTGGAGACGAAGAAGTACACAATTTAAAGCTTCTTATGAATGAAATATTTGGTGAAGATAATTTCGAAGGCCATATTCATTGGAGACGAAGACATAACCAGCCAAATGACCCAACTAAAATGATAGGTTTAGTTGCTGAACATGTTATTGTGTATTCAAGAAACATACAATTCCTAAAAGACAAAGGGGTTGGAAAAATTGGCCTTACTGGGAATTTTTCTAACCCGGATAAAGATCCAAGAGGTGACTGGGCCTCGAAACCATGGAAAGTTGGTTCTGACCAAACGGGAAGCAGGTATAAAATAAAAACACCAACAGGAGTTGAATTTGAAGAAGATTGGATGGGCGAAGAATCAACTTATAATGATTTATTAAGGGATAATAGGATAATATTTCCTAACAATGGAAATGGGCAGCCAAGAAAAAAATACTTCAAGACAGAAAGAGAGAAAGAGGGGCAATGTGCAACAAATTGGTGGCCACATGATATCTTTGGTCATAATCAAGAAGGTAATGATGAAACGTATAAACTTTTTGGAGAAAAAAATGTATTCAGCAATCCAAAACCTTCAAAATTAATTAAACATTTGTGCATGATAGCAAATTGTAAAGAGAATGATATTATTTTGGACTTTTTTTGTGGCGCATCAACTACAGCTGATGCTGTTATCACCTTCAATATAGAATTAATTTATGACTGTAAATTTATCATGGTTCAATTAGCCGAACAACTTAATCCTACTGATAAAGATCAAAGGGTTGGTTATAACTTTTGTAAGTCAATTCAAAAACCGACGAACATTGCCGAAATCGGTAAAGAGCGAATCCGCAGGGTAATTAAGAAAATCAGGAAAGATCAGGATGGAAAGCTGGATCTGGACGGAGCCATAGGGAAACAGGATTTAGGCTTCAAAGTCTACAAACTCCAACAATCCAACTTCAAGATATGGCGCTCCAGAATTGAGAACGAAGAACAGCTTGTTAAGCAGTTGCAAAAGCATCTGGAACCCCTGGATGAACATGCCAAAACAGATAATGTTTTATATGAGCTGCTTCTCAAATCCGGCAATCACCTTACTTCAAAGATTATCAAGAAAAACGGATATTTTCTGGTAAATGACAACGAGCTATCCCTGATCCTCGAAAAAATCAATGAAAAGATTATCAAAACGATTATAGCCGAAAAACCAAAGAAGGTTATCACGCTTGACCGGCTTTTCAAGGGCAATGACCAGTTAAAGACCAATACGGCGTTACAGATGAAGGACGCGGGGATTGATTTCAAGGTGGTCTGAATAATTTCGCACAGCTCAAAAAGAAAAGAGATTATGTCTCATGAAATTCCATTTCGACCCAAATCAACAATACCAGCTCGATGCGGTTAATTCAATCATAAGCGTTTTTGAAGGCCAGCCCCTGGAACATGGTGATTTCAGCTTTACGATTGATGAAAAAAATTACCTGCTTCAGGCAGACGGCGTTGGAAACCGTCTGAAATTGAGTGAAGAACAGATACTTGAAAATGTCAACTCCGTTCAGAACAATAATGAACTTCCTGTCGCCACCTCCCTTGACGGGATGAATTTTTCCGTAGAAATGGAAACAGGCACAGGCAAAACCTATGTTTATCTGAGGACAATCTATGACTTAAATAAAAACTATGGATTTAAGAAATTTGTTATTGTGGTTCCGTCCGTAGCTATCCGTGAAGGTGTGCTGAAGAATCTTGAGATTACGTTTGAGCACTTCCAAAATCTCTACGATAAAATCCCGGCCAATTTTGAAGTATATGATTCAAGACGTGTTTCCAACCTGCGGAACTTCTGCATAAGCAATGCAATTCAGATACTTGTCATTAATATTGATTCCTTTGCCAAGGATGAAAATGTCATAAACAATCCTAATGATAAGCTTACAGGGAAAAAACCGATAGAGTTCATTCAGGCTACATCTCCTGTTGTCATTGTTGACGAACCACAGAATATGGAAACCGAAATAAGGAAAAGGGCTGTAGAAAATCTTAACCCTCTCTGTACTCTACGCTATTCCGCAACGCATATAAACAGATACAATATGGTCTATAGCCTCGATCCCGTAAAGGCATATGACCTTGGTCTTGTCAAGCAGATTGAAGTCGATTCAATTGTTACCGAAAACGATTTTAACAAAGCTTTGGTCTGTCTTGAAAAGACTAATGCCACAAGAACCCGTACTTCCGCAAAAGTCAAGATTGATGTAAATACAAAAGACGGAGTAAAGCGGAAGGCAGTTACAGTAAAAGTAGGTGATGATTTATACGAGCTTTCAAACAAAAGGGAGATTTATAAGAACGGTTATATTGTAAATGGAATTGATGTAGGCGACGGGTTTATCGAACTTTCCAATGGTGAAACTATTTTTTTAGGGGATACCCTGGGTGGTCTTAATGACGAGGTGATGAAGGTACAAATAAGAAAGACTGTTGAAGAGCATTTCCTGAAAGAAAGAAAGTTTAAGAACAAAGGCATAAAGGTTCTGTCTCTCTTTTTTGTTGATCGTGTCGCAAATTATCGTGCTTATGATACTGACGGCAAACCGCTGAAAGGCAAGTTTGCTGAGTGGTTCGAAAGTGCTTATTGTGAAGTTGCAAGGAAAACTGTTTATAAAGGCATAATCCCATTTAAGGCAGAAGAGGTCCATAACGGCTATTTCTCTCAAGATAAAAAGGGACAATGGAAAGATACCAAAGGTAATACGCAGGCTGATGATGACACATTCAAGCTTATAATGAAAAATAAAGAGAGGCTTCTGGATACAGGTGAGCCTCTTCGTTTTATTTTCAGCCATTCCGCCCTGCGGGAGGGTTGGGACAACCCGAATGTCTTTCAAATATGTACGCTGAACGAAACACAATCAGAACTTAAGAAAAGACAGGAAATAGGACGCGGGCTAAGGTTAAGTGTTAATCAGGATGGCAATCGAATACAGGATACAAACATAAATCTTCTTACCGTCATTGCCAATGAGGCTTATGAAGATTTTGCAAAACAGTTACAAAGCGAAATTGAAGAGGATTGCGGTGTCTCATTCAAAGATCGCGTTAAGAACAAACGGAAGAGAAAGACTGTAAAATATCGCAAAGGTTTTGAACTTGATGATAAATTCAAAGAGATCTGGAACAGGATCAATTGTCGAACAACTTACAGAGTGGAATACGGTACCCCTGAATTAATTCGAAAAGCGGCAAAAGCAGTAGAACAGATGCCAGTCATTAAAAAGGCAATGATAACAACAACCAAGACAGCTCTTGAGTTTGATGATACCGGTATTGTTTCTGAAACAAAAGCGTCATATACAACCATGCTTGCAGATGAGTTTAGTATTCCAGATCTGCTTTTTTACATACAGGAAAGAACAAAACTAACACGTGCTACAATTCTGGAAATTCTAAAAGATTCCGGTAGAATTGGTGAAGTATTTATAAACCCTCAACTTTTTCTTGATAACGCTGTTTTGGCTATAAAAGAGGTTCTGTTTGAATTGATGATCGACGGTATCAAGTATGAAAAGATTGGAACGAAAGAATATGAAATGCGTCTGTTTGAAGATTATGAAATTCATGTAAACGATCTGACTTTTAAAATATCAAAAAAAGATAAAACTATTTACAGCAACCTTGTTCCGCTAGAATCCAATGTGGAATATGAATTTGCCAAAGAATGTGAAAGCAGAGACGATATTGAATTCTACTTTAAGCTTCCTTTCTGGTTTAAAATCAAAACACCGATAGGGAATTATAACCCTGATTGGGCGTTGATAAAAAAGAACGAAAAAACTGTTTATTTTGTTGCTGAAACAAAATCAGAAGGACAGGAGTTAAAAACCAGCGAAAACAGAAAAATTAAATGTGGACATGCTCATTTTAAAGAATTTGATGATGTAAAATACAGGCAGGTTGCCACTGTTGGAGAGTTGGATTATTAAACAGCTACTACGCGAAAAATAGTGCAAAAATAGAGCCAGCGACCATCAAGAAAAGGAGTTGTAGCTAATAAATCAACTTATAAGGAATAAGATTCAGTATTTATTACAATAATATAAAAGTAATGTTAGATGCTATTGCTAATTTAAAGGAAAGTTGAAAATGGATATAAATACAAAAGAACACAATATTAATGAATTATTCTCGATTAACAGACAATATTTCATAGACTTTTACCAGCGTGATTATCAGTGGCGTAAAGAACACATTGCGAAATTGTTGGAAGATCTTTTTTATAGATTTAGTTTAGAATATAAGCCGTCTCACGATGCTAGTGAAGAAACAGTTAGCAAATATGACTGGTATTATTTAAATGCCTATGTAACTAATGAGTATAATGGAAATATTTTTGTTGTTGATGGGCAACAACGTTTAACTTCCTTAGCATTAATTTTAATCAAATTGTTTCATCTGGCAAATCATTATACTTTGGATGAGTTATGTGAATTCATTAAAGAACATATCTCCGGAATGTCCTTGAATGGTAGAAAATTTTGGATGGGACACAACACTAGAAAAGATGTTTTAGAAGATTTGTTTAAGAATGGTGAGCAAACACGAGGCGATCTACCGGATAATGACGTCAGCATTAGCAATCTATACAAAAATTATGCGATAATTGACAAAGAGCTAGATTCATTTTTAAAAGATAACCATAAGTTCAGGGCTTTTACCATTTATTTTTTACAAAAGGTAATGCTTGTCAGAATTCATATTAACAACACAAAAGATGTTCCAATGGTTTTTGAAGTTATTAATGATCGTGGTGAAAGACTAAAGCCATATGAAGTATTAAAAGGAAAACTACTTGGCCAAATCCCCAAATCTGAAATTGAAAGTTACCATTCAACATGGCAAAGACACATTCACAACATACAAGGTATTGACGAAAAGGAAGTTGATAACTTTTTTCGTTATTATTTTAGATCAAAATATGTTGACACACACGCAGAATATCGAGAATACGATGGTGAATATCACAAAACGATTTATGAAACCAAATGGGATGAAAAAATTCAACTAAAGCAGAATACCCATGGTGTTAAGGAGTTCGTTTCAGATAAACTTAATTATTTCGCTGACGTTTACGTAAGAATACTCAAAGATTCAAAAAGAGAAGATACTAAAATTAGTCCAAGTTTGCTCTTTAACGACTTGAACGACCAGGATAGACAACTTTTATTAATCTTATCATCTTGTAAGATCAATGACCCTGATGAATTAAGAAAAATAAAGCTAGTCTCAAGGCTGTTTGATAAGCATTTTACTTTTCTACAAATTACTGGTTCATACGACAATAATAAATTCACAGAAAGCCTGATTGAATTAAATAAGAACATAAGAGAAAAAGAATGTGAAGAAATTGAACAGATTTATAATGATCAAATCATAAAGGACATTTCTGAAGCAAAAGGTGTCCAGGTAGAGACGCCATTTGAATGGAATTATTTTAAGGATGCGAGCAATCACAATTTAGGTATTCGGTTTATCAGATATTATTTTGCAAGAATCGAACATTTTATAGCTGACCACTGTAACAAATCTGCCGAAAATTATTACAATCTAGTTCGGAATACTGGAACAGTTTATGGTCATCACGTTGAGCATATTATTGCTGATAATGAAGAAAACCGTAGATTGTTTAACGATGATGAAGAGTTATTCTACAGTGAAAGAAATAAATTAGGTGCTCTTTTACTGCTAAAAGGTAGAGATAATCAATCATCTGGTAATGAAACTTATTCCAAAAAACTAAAGACATATTCAGGTACACTTCTCTGGAATCAAACGTTGTGTTCAGACTTTTATCATAGTAATAAAGATTTTGAGGATTTTATGAAAAAATACAATTTGAATTTCAAACCATTTGACGTTTTTGATAGTAATGCCGTTTTAGAACGTCAGAAATTATTATTTGAGTTAACGAAATTGATATGGCAGTAAGAAAATAAATAAAGACAGCACCCGTTAAAAAAGTTTTATGCCCGATCTACGGTTTATATAAATAGTGTTTACCCGACGAGTTTTTTGGTGGGCTTGCCCGACGGGTTGCAGACTGTGTCATAATTAATAGATAAGAGAACATAGAAAACGTAGTATAGCGTAGAAGAGTTTAGTATAATATACGGCAAGGAGGTATGTCAATGGCATATAGATATGGTAATCGTAATCAAATGGATTTATTACCTAAAAGCATCGAGGAATATGTTAGTGAAGAAGACCCTGTAAGAGCATATGACGCATTTATAGAGACACTTGATTTAGAAGAT
>JBHHYW010000134.1:0-7192 GCA_046757745.1 Candidatus Scalindua sp. | reverse complement strand
TGAGTATGGGTATAAAGAAAGCAAGATTCAGGTATCCAAAGACATTAGCCATTTGGCCCTTTAACCCTGAGTATAGAGAAAAAGAGAACAGCATGATGTTTCCGGTACAGGCAGCGGCAATCCCCAGTCTCATTAATTGCTGATGGTTTTCTTTCTTCTGAAAATGCTTTGCTTCATCGAGGCTCTTAATTGGATAAGCTTTATAACCCAGGGCTGATAAAACAGACGCTACCCTTCCAAAGTATCCCGGTTCTTTCAGGGAAACGAAGAGTGTATTCTGGCTCATATTTAAATGAACATTTTCAACTTGAGGAACCCAATCAGGAATTTGATCAATAATCCAGAGGCAGGCAGTACATTGAATACCTTCAATAAAAAACCTCATACCCTTCCTGTTATCAACGCTCACCAGATAATCTTTTAGAAAAGAATCATTATCTAGCAAATCATATTCAGGCAGATTAACAGAGGGTTTATTGATTAATGAGAAATGCTCTTTCTTTAATATTTTATAGACCGTCTCACATCCCCAACAACAAAAAGTATCCCCACTATCACTGAAAATAGCGCTTGCCCTATCAGAAATAGCTATGCCGCAATGTGTACATGAAGAATGTTTGTCATGCAAGTTCACTATACCACCATCAATTTAATTAATTTTTCAATTTTGCTAAAATTTAGATTGATAGCGTATGTCACCGCAACCTTTAGGTTGCGCAACCTACGTTAACATTGAACACACCGAATAGGTGGTGGAATCGCCCGCATGGGCGGGCTGCTACTACAAATTACCCAAATAAACCGCTCAGCCTCTAGGTAAAACCAAAGTGTTAAACATTTAATTTTAACAAGTTTTAGATAAATAATAAAGGAAGAGATAGAATTTGGAAAACAGTTGAAATCCTGTCGTATTTTGTTTTTAATGCCATATCAGTTAGAGAAGCTATTTTATCATCTGACAGATAATTTTGTGTATTTACCCCATTTAGTAAAGGAAACAAGCGAGATTTGAATTTATGTTAACTTGAGCAGAAAGGATACATGCAAAGTGAAGAAAATTAATAAAATATGTATAATTGTGTTTTGTACGTTTGCAGTAACCACCGGGGTTATAACCTGTGGATGGGAAAGCAATAAGGTTTTGGGAGAGAACAGCGAGACTCTTTATGTCCAAAAATCTACACCTACCGGTTCTCTGATGCGAATAATCAGTTCTCACACAGCTAAGATGTTTGATGCAATAATGATTGGTGATTTCAATGCCGTTACCAGGGAATCCAATGAAGTAGCCAACGCCAGTAAGGTTATTATGAGGATGTTCTTTCCGAAGAAAGGAAAGATTGATGATTGGTTCAAAGAAACCGGTAAAGATCCAAATGACCCGGAAGCTGTCAAGGCAATGAAGGAGGAATTTGAGAAATACTCAAAAGCAGTTATTAATGCTGCCAACAGGATTACTGAAGCCTCCGGAAACAAAAATATCGTTGATACCTATGAAAATTTTGATGCAATGGTGAGAAATGCATGTTTTGCATGCCATAAAGTCTCTCGTTCAAAATGGCCAAAGAATGGATGAAGTCAAATTCGGTCGCTGTTTCGACAAAAGAATATCCTTCGACTCCGCTCAGGATGACATCACACTGAGTGGAGTCGAAGTGTTATCAACATTAAAATTTCTATGCATTAAATTATGAATAACTCAAAATCAGGTAAAAACATTCATAAAAAACGTAAGCCTCCATGGTATAATGGCGGATTAAGATTTGAATGTCAGAGATGCGGTAACTGCTGCAGAGGAGAGCCGGGTACAGTCTGGATAAATAAATGGGAAATAAAAGATACCTCCGCTCTCCTTGGTATATCACCAAATCAATTTGCAGAAGAGAATTTAAGGATAATTAATGGACGTATCAGCCTGCTAGAACATGACAATGGAGACTGCATCATGTATGACAATGGATGCAAGATTTATGAAACCAGGCCGCTTCAATGCAAAACCTTCCCGTTCTGGAAATCAAATCTGAGAAACAGGGCTGAGTGGAAGGAACAGGGGAAGACTTGCCCGGGCATTGGTAAAGGAAAACTACACACAGTGGAGGAGATAGAAAGCCGTTTAGGGCCCGAATTGAGCGATTTATGATTAATACACAAAAGAACCATTGATCGAGATTATATTATAGATGGATTGAATAAAAAATGAAGGTGGGTTCGCAATCGCTTAGCCCACCCTACCAAAAATGTTAAAAACATATTTAAAAAGAATATTTGAGGTAGCAAAGAGGGGTGACGCAAGAGAGGAAAGTTATTATTCCAGTCTTGAAGAGTTGCTCTCCAACTATACAGTCTCTATAAACAAGAAAAAGACACATGTTACGACAATTCCTAAAAAGACTGAAGCTGGTAATCCAGATTTCAGAATATGGGATGGGAAGCAACATATAGTTGGATATATTGAGGCAAAAACCCCAACGGTCGAATACTTAGATCAGATAGAAACCACAGATCAGTTAAAACGCTATTTACATACCTTCTCAAATTTAATACTAACTAACTTTTTTGAATTCAGGCTTTATCGAAACGGCATGTTGGTAGATAAGGTTTTAATAGCCAGGCCGTATCGTATACACAAACTTAAATCGGTGCCTGCAGTAGAAAGGGAAGAAGAATTTCTAAATTTATTGAATCAATTCTTTTCCTTTTCACTTCCAAAAACATATACAGCAAGATCACTTGCCATTGAACTGGCCAAAAGAACACGCTTTTTAAAGGATCAAGTCGTAACGGAAGAATTAAAAGAAGAAAGCGAAAATGGAGGAGGCTTTATCCAAGGATTTTACAAGGCATTTCAAACTCATCTTATCGGTACGCTCACACATGAAGATTTTGCAGACTTATATTCACAGACTATCACATACGGCCTTTTTGCTGCGAGAACGCGATCAGAAAACAGTTTTAACCGTAAACTTGCCTTCGACAACATCCCACGCACAATAGGAATCTTAAGAGAGGTCTTTCAGTTCATTTCATTAGGAGACCTGCCCAAACAGATGGAATGGATTGTTGATGATATTGCAGAAGTCTTGGCAGTTACCGATGTGAATAATATACTTCACAAGTATTTTCACGAAAGCAAGGGAAAGGATCCTATCATCCACTTTTATGAAACATTTCTTGCTGAATATGACCCTAAAGAGCGCGAAAAAAGGGGTGTCTATTACACACCTGAACCTGTGGTTTCATATATAGTCCGCTCACTGCATAACGTCTTAAAACGAAGATTTGATAAAGAAGATGGCTTTGCAACAAGTGGAGTAACCGTACTTGATCCTGCCGCAGGAACATCGACATTTCTTGCCAAAGCAGGCAAACTGGCGATTCAGGAATTTACCTCAAAATATGGAGAGGCCGGCAAGAGGGACTTGATAAAAGAACACATTCTGAAGAATTTTTATGCCTTTGAACTCATGATGGCGCCTTATGCAGTCGGTCATTTGAAGATGTCATTTTTAATGGAGGAATTAGGTTACAAATTAAGAAAGGATGATAGATTCAAATTATATCTAATAAATACACTGGAGATGGAAGATCCTGTGCAATCTGAATTTCCTGGAATGTCATCTTTAGCAGAAGAATCACATTTAGCTGGAGAAGTTAAAAAACGAAAACCTATTCTAGTTTTACTCGGTAATCCACCTTATTCAGGACATTCCTTTAATCCAAGCGAAGTATGGGTAACTTATGCGCAAAAGAAGAGCGGTAGAGAAAAAAAAGAAAGAAAAAAACTTGGATAGGAAATCGAATTGAGGATTACAAAATTGTGGATGAAAAAGAACTTGGAGAGAAAAACCCCAAATGGTTGCAAGACGATTATGTAAAATTCATTCGTTTTGCACAATGGAAAATAGACAAATTAGGGGAAGGTGTTTTAGGTTTTATCACTAACCATAGCTATCTAGATAATCCAACCTTTAGGGGTATGAGACAATCTCTGATGAATAGTTTCAATGAAATTTATATTCTTGATTTGCATGGTAACAGCCTAAAGAAGGAAGATGTCCTGATGGTTCTAAAGATGAGAATGTCTTTGACATTCAGCAAGGTGTTGCCATTGTCCTTCTTATTAAAAAGCAAAATAAAGAAGGAAAAGTTAAAGTTTATCAATCTGAGAGATGGGGTCTACGGGAAGATAAATACAGTTGGCTTTTAGGAAATAATATAGAAACTACAAAATGGAATAAGTTGTCACCAAAATCTAAATTTTACTCTTTTATTCCAAAAGATGAAAAACTATCAAAAACTTATGAGAAGTATCTGAAGGTAACAGACATTCTCCCGGTTAATAGTGTTGGGATAGTTACCTCACGGGATAATTTTGTAATTGACTTTAACAAGGATTCCCTGAAAGCGCGTATTATGGAATTTCGTAATAAAGCGGTATCTAATGAAATCATCCGAAAAAGCTTTAATTTAAAGGACAAATCCAACTGGAAGTTAAAAGAAAAAAGAGAGAAAATAATAGATGATAAAGATTGGGTAAACGCGTTTTCTAGGATTCTTTATAGACCATTCGATATCCAATGGATTTTTCATCATGATAATGTTGTAGAACGTTCACGAAGGGAAGTAATGCGACACATGACACATGAGAATTTGGGGTTGATTACTAATCGTCAAGTAAATAGAGAATTCAGACATACACTTTGTTCAAGTATACTCATTAATGATTGCACTGTATCACTAGAAACAAAAGAAAGGTCATATCTTTTCCCCCTCTACCTCTACCCAGAAAGAAACAATTCTAAAAAACGGTCTTCTAGCAGCACTATGATGCTTTTCGAACCAAAAGCAGATTACAATGTAAAAAGACCAAATCTCTCTAAGGCACTACTCGAACAACTCACAATGAATTTTAAGAAAGAACCGATTCCTGAACAAATTTTCTACTATATTTATGCGGTGCTTTACTCAAATATTTATCGTTCAAGATATTCTGAATTTCTGAAGATAGATTTCCCCAGGATTCCATTTCCAAAAGACTTCAAACTTTTCCAAAAAATGTCCGATATGGGGAAAAAGCTTACTGAGCTACACCTGTTAAAATCAAAGTCATTAAGCAATCCAATATCAAAATTCCAAGGAGATGGCACTGGCATCGTAGAGAAACCGGAATATTACGAGAAGGAGAAAAAAGTCCTCATTAATAAAGAACAATATTTTGAGGGTATAGTGAAAGAAGTATGGGAATATCAAATTGGTGGTTATCAGGTGTGCGATAAATGGCTGAAAGACAGGAAAGGCAAAAGTCTAACCCTCGACGACATTCGTCATTACTGTAAGGTGGTAACTGCCTTGAAAAAGACAATAGAAATTCAGAAGAAAATTGATAACCTTTATCCCTCAATTGAAAAGGAATTGGTTGAATTTGAGCACTAGTAAAAACGCTATTTCAGATTTATCATGCAAGAAAAGGATTGGAATACTCGGCGGCACTTTCAATCCAATACACATGGGGCATTTGATTATGGCAGAAGAGGTTTGCAAACGCCGCCATTTATCAAAGGTCATTTTCATACCCGCATATATCCCCCCTCATAAGCATGTTGATGACTTGACAGATGCCTGCCAGCGTTATCAGATGGTCAAAGAGGCCATTAATGAAAATGATAAATTCGAATTATCAGATCTGGAAATCAGGCGTGAAGGCAAATCATATACTATAGACACAGTACATGAAATTCTTAGGTGCAATGGCGAGGAGTGCGAGGTATTTCTGATTATTGGCGCCGATTCATTAAATGAACTGGAATTATGGAAAGACATCAAAAAGCTTTCTCAATTATGCCATTTTGTTATCGTGAACAGGCCCGGATTTTCAACTGACACATCTTCGAGATTGGCTGAACTCATTGGTAACAACAATATATTAGACATAGAAAAATTAAAAATAGAGGTCGAACCTGTTGAAATTTCATCTACGGAAATAAGAAAAAGATTAAAAGAAGGATTGGACGTAAAGAACCTTGTACCTGAGTGTGTTGAAGCATATATAAAAGAGAACGGCTTGTATTCCCCCTTAACAAAAGGGGATTAAAGGGGGTTGTAAAACCTGACTAATTAAGGCATTGCCTGGTTTTTCCATGATACCCCACTCACGGTTACAGAAGATAAACAGAAAATACTTGACTAAGCGACTTAGTCCATTTATTCTAATTAATTATGACTATAGTATCAATCCATGAAGCAAAGACTCATTTCTCCAGACTGATTCAAAGAGCGTTAGTTCGGAGTAGGGAAGAACAGTAGAGATCACAGAAGAAAAAGGAAAGTGAGTATTAATCTCAATATAACATACTAAAAACAATATCCATGGGAATGTCCTTATAACAAAACCATGTTGTCTCGATGTATTATCTCATCATATGGTTTATAGCCAAGAGTTTTCTTTATCGACGAAGAACGAAGCCCTTTTATTTTCTGGACCTCTCCGGAAGAATAGTTCATAAGGCCCCTGGCTGTCTCCCTGTTCTCGTTGACGTTAAGTATTGAAACAATATCACCCTTAATAAAACTGCCATCAACCTTTACTACGCCTGACGGCAATAAACTTTTACCTTTCTTTAATAATGCATTCAACGCGCCATCATCTATATAAATCTTTCCTTTGGGCTTTACAGTAAAACCGATCCATCGTTTACGGCTTGCAATCTTTTTCTTATATGGAAGAAACAATGTACCCACATTGTCATAGTTCATTATCTTTGACAAAACGTCTGGCTGCCTCCCATTAGCAATTATCGCTGTTTCACCCGAACCGGTAGCAATAGCAGCAGCCTCAAGCTTGCTATCCATACCCCCAATTCCTTCTCTGGTTTTTTGCTTAAATGCAAGTTTTTTAATATCATCCGAAACAGAATCCACAACTGACAAAACGCTGCAACTTTTGCCGAAGGTTGGAGGAGTGGTGTATAATCCATCTACAGAAGACAAGAGTATCAGCAAATCAGCACGTAACAGGTTTGTGACCAGTGCGGACAGAATATCATTGTCCCCGAATGTTATTTCGTCCACTGATATAGTATCATTCTCGTTAATAATTGGAATAGTCTTAAAATTTAGCAATGAATGCAATGTATTACATGTATTTAAATATCTCTGGCGATCTTCAAAATCCTGTCTTGTAAGGAGTATTTGG
>JBHHYW010000133.1:0-7217 GCA_046757745.1 Candidatus Scalindua sp. | reverse complement strand
TGGTTGTTATCGACCGTAAACAATCTTCTAATTCTGTAATTGATGAAAAATCCTTGACCTCTTTGAGCTTCTTATAAGCATCTTTTATCAAGGAAGGATTGCCTTTTTTCAGATGTTTCTGTACTGCATCATCTTCATATTCAATTTCATCAGTAAAGAATGGGGATGCCAGCGTTACAAACTCTGGCAATGTTCTAAACCTTTCCTTATATAATTCTACCAACTTGTACAACCATTCATCTGTAAATACTCCATTATCCAGGTTTGCATCTTTTATATATGGGCGTAATTTACTGACGAGGCCTTCAACCGGTAAGTACTGAATATATTTACCGTTCATCCAGTCAAGCTTTGTAAAGTCAAAGCGTGCACTGGTCTTATTGACTCGTTTCAGGGTAAACTTCTCTATCATCTCCTGTCTGGTTAATAACTCCTGATCATGCCCGGGCGACCAGCCAAGAAGCGCTATAAAATTAACCAAGGCGTCCGGCAAATAACCACTTTCGCGATATTCAGTTACAGACGTTGCTCCATGGCGCTTGCTCATACGGGAGCCATCCTGTCCGAGAATCATCGGGATATGTGCAAACTTTGGCAATTCAAAACCCAAAGCTTTATAAATGGCAACTTGCCTTGGCGTATTAGACAAATGATCATCACCCCGAATAACGTGTGTTATTTCCATTACTCCATCATCAACAACGCAGGCAAAATTATAAGTGGGGAAACCGTCTGCTTTCTGGATAACGAAGTCTTCAATGAGAGAAGTGTCAGATTTTATGTTTCCGTGAACCAGATCATCAAAATCCGTAAGTTCACCTGTCAGCTTAAAACGTACCGCTCTGCCTTTCTCAGGATCATCCACGTGAAAAGCTTTGCCTTCTTTCAGCAATTTCTCCACGTATTCACTGTAAATTTCAAGCCTCTCGCTCTGATAATACGGGCCTTCATCCCAGTCCAAACCAAGCCATGTCAAACTGTCCAGTATCGCTTGAGTCGCCTCTTCAGTAGAACGTTGTTGGTCAGTATCTTCGATCCTCAGAATAAATTTCCCGTTATTGTGCCTGGCAAAAAGCCAGTTATAAAGAGCCGTTCTTGCTCCTCCAATATGCAGGAAACCTGTTGGACTTGGAGGAAACCTTACCTTTACTTTTGAAGTCATTTATTCTGTTTCTTAAACAATATTTTTGAACCGGAATAGAAATTGAAAAATCTATTCTACAAAAGTCCGGCTGTTTCATCAAAACCGCACATTATATTCATGTTTTGAACTGCCTGCCCGGACGCACCTTTTATTAAGTTATCTATACTAGATAAGATTACAGCACGTGTGCCAACAATCCTGATTGCAATCTCACAAAGATTTGAACTAATAACATCCTTGGTCCTCGGAAGTTTACCATCTGTCTTGATTCGAACAAAAGGCTCTTCTGAATAAAAATCATTATATAAAGTTATGATATCTTTACTAGAGATTTCCTTCTTCATTTTAACATATGTTGTACAGAGAATGCCCCTGTCCATTGGAACTAAATGCGGAGTGAAACAAACTATTGTCTCTGACTTCCCAACTACAGAAAGTATATTTTCAATCTCCGGTGTATGCCGGTGTTCTCCCACATTATAAGCCTCGATATTCTCATTACATTCACAATAATGGGTACCCTCATTAGACTCACGCCCCCGACCGGTGATTCCGGATTTAGCATCAATGATTATATCATCGGTGTGAACATAACCCTTTATAAACAACGGAGCTAAACCAATGATTGCAGAGGTGGGATAACATCCGGGATTTGCAACTAAAGTTGCCTTTTTGATTTCCTCTCTGAATATCTCTGGAAGGCCATAGACTGCAGCTTCCAATCCCGAAGGATCTGTATGTTTAGTCTTGTACCATCTTTCATATATAGATTTCTCCTGAAATCTGTAGTCAGCACTCAAATCTACTACCTTTATACCCGTATCCAGGAATCCCGGAACATATTGCATGGAGACCACAGGAGGAAGTGTAATAAAAACCATATCTACGCCCTTTGGTACATCCTTTTGTTCCATTCGCGAACAAGGCTTATCAAATGTACCTGCTAAGACCGGAAAGATGTCGGAAATCCTTGCGTTTTCTTCTCTTCTGGAACCAAGATACGCTATATCCACCTCAGGATGACGTAATAGAATCTTTATCAGTTCTAAGCTTGTATATGCTGTTGCCCCGATAATTCCAACTTTGATCAACAATATTCTCCGTTTTTCAAGATTAAAGCTCCATAACTTGTTAAGATATCATTACTTTTGAATAATAACAATCCTTCGTAAAAACGTCAAATCCAAAATTAACTGTTATCTCCTTCAGATATAGTCAAACATCTTCAAATTCTAGACGTTCTTTATTAATCATATTCTTATAGCTATCTATAATAAAACAAAGGGCTTACTGGTTAAAATTGTTTGACAAGGTATGCCATTTATGATTAAATCAAAACGTTACTTTAGAAAGAGTATGTAATCAGATTTTTCAATGCTTATTCGTATTAATCTAAAGACTGGTCAAATTAACAAATTTACTGTCTTTACAATAAAACAACAGATTAGATGTCGAAATCTGTAATTATAGTTTTACTTGATAAAGTCTATAATAAACCTCAATATTGAAATTTCCTAAATATTGAGCCATATAAGGGCAAAATAAGGAGACCGTTTACTTGTACGAAGAATATTGGGGACTTCATACCCTTCCCTTTGAGAATGTTCCCGATCCTCGTTTTCTATACCGTTCGGCACAACATGAAGAGGCGCTAATGAGGCTTTTATACGCAACAAAATCTCAGAAAGGGGCTGTAATGTTAACAGGCGAGATTGGTTGTGGAAAGACTACCCTTAGTCGGGTTTTTATTCAGGAGCTTTCAAGTGACAAATATGAAATAGGACTTATTGCTAATCCATGCCTCTCACCTACGGACCTTCTTAAAGAAATTCTTTATCAATTAGGTGTTGAAAAATCTGTTGACGACAAAGCTGGCATGCTTCACGCTCTTAATGAGAAGATGCTGGAAAATCTAAATAATGGGGAAAAAACCATAGTTATCATTGACGAAGCTCAGGCCATAGAAAGTGATGTAACCTTAGAGGAATTGAGATTACTCTTAAACTTCCAACTGAATGAAGAATTTCTTGTAACGTTAATCCTTATAGGACAACCCGAACTTCGAGAAAAGGTTGCAAAGATAAAACAACTCGATTCCAGGATATCTATAAGATATCATTTACAACATCTTGATCTTGACGACACGATAAAATATATAATATTTCGATTGAAGGTTGCCGGCTTAAAGAAGAATATAATTACAAAAGAGGCTATTGAGAAGATTTATGCTTACACTAATGGTGTGCCGAGAGAGATTAACAATATTTGCGACCTTGCCCTTCTCGACGGATTCAGTACTAAAGCAGAATTAATCAGCTCTAAGATAATTCAGAAATTAATCGATGATACAAAAAAATAAGAGACAGTAAGTTATGTCCAGACTATCAGATATAATTAAACAGGGCAAAGTTCCGGAAAAAAAGCAGAAGGAAGAAGTTAAAATAAGAGATTTGACAAGTCTCAAGGAAGATAAGGAAGAAGTTGTAAAAATAACACAAGAAGAGGAATCGAGTTCTGAAGAGATAATCGAGATGGACCTGCCTACTGAGGGCAGGGAGGAAGAGGTAAACGAGTTTGACTTACCTACTGAAGCTAAAACTGAGTCCAAAAAAGAGGAACTATTTGTAAAGCCTGATGCAGGATCACTTGAAAGTATTTCTTTGCCCAGTGAAGAGGAGTTAGCGGCTCCGTCTTCAGAGGAATTAGAAAAACAAAAACGAATAGAGAATTTATATACAAGTGGTTATAACTTTATAGAAGGCGTCCTTAATAATTTAAAAAGGAAGCAGAGATTTACTATAGAGAAGGGATTGGAAGTTGTTAGTGAAATAGTAAATACGGAGAAAGCCACCAGTATTCTTTATGGAAAGGCTGTACAGGGTGATAAAGATATACCCGATAATCTTGCAGTACACTCTGTCAACGTCTGCATCTATGCTTTGATGTTGGGGAAAGGGGTTAACTACTCACGTAAGCAACTGATTGAATTAGGAATAACAGCTATCCTGCATGACATTGGCATGGTTTTTATACCACAGGAAATCGTAGAAAAAAACGGGAAACTGACTGCCCCTGAGATTGAGAAGATTAGAAAGCATCCGTATTATACATATAAGATACTCCAAACACTTGGAGAGAAATATTTGTGGATTGCCAAGATAGCTTACCAGGAACAGGAAAGAGAGGGCGGCCAGGGATATCCAAGGGGTCTTAAAGGAGATGAAATACATGACTACGCCAAGATTATAGGGGTAGTTGATGTATACGAAGCCTTGACCCATGATAGGCCTCAGAGAAAGGGTTATATGCCTCATGAGGCAGTGAAATTGTTATTAGGAACCCAAAAAGAACAATTTTCTAATGAGATTAAGAGGTTATTACTTACAAAACTATCATGCTTTCCATTGGGTAGTTATGTAAAATTAAATTCAAGGGCAATATGCAAGGTGATAGAGATTAATGAAGATTCACCTTTGCGCCCAACAGTAGAGATTCTATTTGATTCACAAGATCGTAAACTTCCAAAAAGAAAGGTTATCAACCTGGCAGATGCGCCACTTTTGTACGTCACCGGTACTGTCTACGAATCTGATTTACCTCATTAAAAAAGGTACTAAATAATATGTATCCTAAGCCTATAATGTCTTAACAAATTGCAACATCACAATAAACACATAAATCATTTTCCTTGACCTTGGAAATTTTATCAATATAATTGAAAAGTTTATTATCAGCACATAGCATAAGATTTTGCCTATTTCTTTGTATTTTGAAGAATATTGTCAGAAACCTTTTGGTTTAGTTATTGTTGTAATGTGTAATGTATTATAAATCTACAAAGATAAGTTAATTTATCAGGTAAATTGAAAGGGGGAGTCAATATTATGGCGTTGGATCCGACCAAACATGCGGATTGGGAAATAGCGGAAGATGCTGAAACCGGGATGAAGACGGTTTATCAGCTGGCTGAAGAGTTAGGTCTTGAGAAGGAAGAACTGCTTCCTCACGGGCACTATGTAGCAAAGATTGATTTTAATAGGGCGATTAACCGGCTTGGGGATAAGCCGGATGGAAAATATGTTGATGTGACTGCGATCACCCCGACTCCACTTGGTGAGGGAAAATCTACTACAACTATGGGACTGGTACAAGGTCTGGGGAAAAGAGACAAAAATGTTGTAGGCGCCATTCGTCAACCATCCGGCGGGCCTACTATGAATATAAAGGGTTCTGCTGCAGGCGGCGGGCTTTCTCAATGTATCCCCTTGACTCCTTTCTCTCTGGGACTGACAGGAGACATTAATGCGATAATGAATTCTCATAATCTGGCTATGGTGGCTCTTACATCCAGAATACAACATGAGTTCAACTACAACGACGAGCAACTTGCGAAAAGGAAACTGAAACGTCTTAATATTGATCCAAATCACGTTGTATTTCAGTGGATCATAGATTTTTGTGCTCAGGCGCTCAGGGAGATCACTATAGGTATAGGCGGGAAAATGGATGGGTTCATGATGCAGTCCG
Organism: Candidatus Scalindua sp.; assembly: GCA_046757745.1. Taxonomy (GTDB): domain Bacteria; phylum Planctomycetota; class Brocadiia; order Brocadiales; family Scalinduaceae; genus Scalindua. The sequence goes on along the minus strand of JBHHYW010000133.1, from coordinate 1,546 downwards.
GATTCGCCATTGCCGTTTCTTCAGAGATTATGGCCATTTTGTCGGTTGCAAAGGACTTGAAAGATATGCGTGAGAGGATGAGCAAGATTGTGCTGGCCTACGATAAATCCGGTAAACCTGTAACCACTGCAGATCTGGAAGTAGATGGCGCTATGACTGCCTGGATGGTGGATGCGATTAATCCTAACCTGATGCAGACGATTGAGGGTCAGCCGGTATTGGTTCATGCCGGGCCTTTTGCCAATATTGCCATTGGCCAGTCATCGATCGTGGCTGACAGGCTGGGGCTGAAACTGGGTGATTATAATGTGACAGAATCCGGTTTTGGAGCGGATATCGGATTCGAAAAATTCTGGAACCTTAAATGCCGTTTCTCAGGAAATAAGCCCAATGCGGCCGTTCTGGTTGCCACTATCAGGGCTCTCAAATGCCATGGCGGCGCTCCGGTTCCTGTTCCCGGACATCCTCTGGATCCAGTTTACAAGGAAGAGAACGTTGAATGGGCTGTGAAAGGGGCTGAATCAAATCTGTCCCACCTTATTAATGTGGTAAAGAAAGCCGGTATCAACCCTGTAGTTTGTATAAATAATTTCTATACGGATACGGATGATGAGATAAATGCAGTACGAAAGGTAGCTGAAGATGCCGGAGCTCGTGTTGCTCTTTCCAAACATTGGGAAAAGGGTGGCGAAGGAGCCCTGGAACTGGCTGATGCCGTAATCGATGCCTGCAATGAAGAAAACAACTTCAAGTTCCTCTATGAATTAGATACTCCATTGAGGACACGTATAGAACTGATCGCCGAGCAGGTTTATGGTGCAGATGGAGTCGATTACACGCCAGAAGCTATAACAAAAGCTAAGGCAATGGAAGCCGACCCTGAAATTGCCAAACTGGGAACCTGCATGGTGAAAACACATCTTTCCCTTACAGATAATCCATCGGTAAAAGGCGCTCCGAAGGGTTGGAAGCTTCAGATTCGAGATATATTGGCTTACAAGGGGGCTGGATTTGTAGTGCCAGTTGCAGGAACTATCAAACTCATGCCAGGAACCTGCTCAGATCCTGCTTACAGACGCGTGGACGTGGATGTGGAAACTGGCAAAGTAAAGGGGCTTTTCTAGACAGAACGGTTTCTTGGCATATGACATAGCAAAGAACTGGATATTATTTTAGCAGGAAGGGATTTATTTATATCATGGAAATATATAGCAAGAGATTTACGAGAAGCTTTTTGAAGTTTTCATTAATTGGTTTAATTTTTATCTTGTCTTGTGGAAAGACAGAAGAGCAGGTAGGGATGCAGGAAGGTGAATCTGTTGAGTGGTATGAGAAACTTGGGTTTAGTGAAAATATGAAACAGATGAAAGAGGATACACAGCTTATGACGCGCAGACTGGGAGAAGGTGATTGGGCTGATGCTGAGGAATCATGTCGCAAGATAGAGAAGACTTTTAATGCACTCAACCTTGCCAGTGATGATATACCGAAAGAATTTTTTGAGCTTAAAGGCAGGTTTAATGATTCTTTAGTAAAGATGTTGCAG
>JBHHYW010000132.1:0-7225 GCA_046757745.1 Candidatus Scalindua sp. | reverse complement strand
TTTACTGACATTTTTAATTTGTCAAAAACCTGACATTTTCTATTTGCCTTGACAGGCATGAAAAAGAGTTGACAGAAAAACCCCAAAGGGTGATAAAAAAGCATGTGAACAACCCATCAGGGCAAACCCGAATCTTGTAGTCAGCAGCGTTGCAAAAAAAATATACCAGATAATGAGGCTTCTTCCTGAACCAATATGCTGACAGACAGAAGTAACGATTCTCCGGTTGAACACATAATGGGAAAATATTAGAAAGGAAGAATAAAGATTGCTTAAAGAACTGGTTCGTGATATTCCAGATTTCCCCAAAGAGGGAATTGTTTTTAAAGATATAACTCCACTATTACAAAATCCTTCGAGTTTGAAGGAAATTGTTGACAAGTTCTCTGATCACTACGCGGACCAGAAAATCGATGTTATCGTGGGTGCGGAGGCAAGGGGATTCATTTTTGGCCCCGCAGTCGCTATAAACTTAAATGCAGGATTTGTACCTGTCAGGAAACCGGGAAAACTTCCCTATGAAACAGCAAGCATGACCTATGATCTGGAATATGGTACTGATACACTTGAGATACACAAAGACGCAGTAAAAGCCGGTGATAATGTTTTGATGCTGGACGATCTTTTAGCAACCGGTGGAACCATGGCTGCCAGTTGTAAATTGGTAGAATCACTTGGCGGTAAGATTACGGGATGTGCTTTCTTAATCGAACTAGGTTTTCTGAATGGAAAAGAGATGTTAAGCAAATATGATGTTTTCTCTCTAATTCAATACTGAAGTAATAATTCAGGGTGTTCGATATTGAGGCCGGCATTATGTTGATTGCCGGCCTTTTTCAATTTGCCTTGAACAGTTGAAAAAGCGCCCGTAGCTCAGATGGATAGAGCGACGGTTTCCTAAATCGTAGGTCAGAGGTTCGAATCCTCTCGGGCGTATTTATAATTTATTTTTTATAGCGTTTTCGTAAAATATCAGGGTTTAGTTCTTGACACAAGTTTACGTTACATAATAAAATATATTATCCTATGGAAGCAACAAAACAGAGAATACGTAATTTTTTAAAGTTTTTTGATGATAATAAGTTGTGGTTAGCTATTGGCTTTGCTGTAGCTGTCACAGTTGGTGTACCCGTATATTTGTACCACCAGAAGGGAACTAATGACTTCAACGAAGTTTGGAGCCGGGTTTACCAGATTAACTACGAATTATCAGTTGCTCAGAATGAGGGACCTCAAGAAAAGATAGAAGCAATCGAAGGCGCTATTAGTGAGTATACGTTTCTAAAGGATAATCTATCAACGACAAACGCTACTCCCTGGCTGCTTTTAGAACTGGGCAATACACAATATAAGGCAAAAAAGAACGATGAGGCAATTATCACGTACAGGGAGTTCATAACACGCTTTGACAAACATCCATTGGTTCCCATTATAAGACAATCTTTAGGTTATGTTCTTGAGGAAAAAGGAGAGTTAAAAGAGGCTGTCGAACAATTTGAAAAGATTGCAAATGCCCAGGAAGCCACATACCTTAAAGCACAAGTTAAGCTGGATGCCGGAAGGTGCTATGAGAAATTAGGAAAATTGACTTCTGCCGTGGCTGCATACAAGGATGTAATTGGTTCATTCCCTGAGAGTAGTTGTGCAAAAATGGCTGAATACCGACTGGAAGATATTGAATAAAATACAATGAATTTAACCAAAATGGCTGCACTGGAATTTGAAGAATCAGGTCAACTTCAGTTAGTAATTAAACATAAATACTCTTCAAAGAGAATAGACAAGTACCTTGTTTCGCGGTTACAGGATTATTCCCGCAGCAGTATACAGAGGTTAATAAAGGGAGAGGCGGTTAAGGTAAATAACAATGCTGTAAAAAGTAATTATGAAATAAAATTAAACGATGCTATTTCAATCCAACTGCCAACCAAATCCGACGATCACATTACTCCTGAAAACATCCCGCTTGACGTTATATACGAAGATGAATATTTAATGGTTCTGAATAAAACTCCGGACATGGTAGTGCATCCCGCATGCGGCCATGCTAATGGGACATTGGTAAACGCCCTGGCTTTTCACTGCAACAACCTTTCGGCATTAAATGGCCCTTTAAGACCGGGAATAGTTCACAGGCTGGATAGAGATACAAGTGGAGCTATTCTTGTAGTAAAGGACGAAAAAGTACATAAACACCTGGCATTGCAATTTGAAGAAAGGACGATAAAGAAAGAATATCTTGCTGTGGTTAAGGGTGAACCGGAACTGGATTCTGATAAGATAGATTTACCAATTGGAAAGGATAAAAGGGACAGAAAGAAAATGGCCATTCGTCATGATACCGGTAAAAACGCTGTCTCAATTTTTGAAGTAATAGAACGCTTTCCGGGTTATACATTAGTCAGGGTTATACTGGAAACCGGAAGGACACACCAGATAAGAGTTCACATGAAGACTATAGGCCATCCTGTCATAGCCGATTCAGAATACGGCAATAGTGATGCATGCTATATAGAAGATTTAATGAAACCTGTTTCAAATAAAGGCATACATAGCCTTGCAAAAATGACAGAATTGTGTAATAATACAAGCGGCCCAATTATTGAGAGACAGGCGCTACACGCTTATAAGATCGGATTTACCCATCCGGTCTATAATAAGGCCATGGAATTTACGGCTGAGATACCGAAAGATATGCACAATCTAATTACAACTCTCAGGAAGATTAAGACTCTATTAAATTAAAGAGTTCAGTATATTATAATTTAAGTAACGGAGGACAGGAAAATGTTTGGCATGCCGGGGGGTATTGAATGGATAATAATCCTTATTGTGGCGCTGCTTATCTTTGGTAAAAGGCTTCCAGAGGTGATGAAATCTATGGGGAGAGGTATTGTTGAATTCAAAAAGGGTGTGAAAGGTGTAGAAGACGAAGTGGAAGATGCGATAGAAAAGAAGCCGGAGAAACTGGAAACACCTGAAAACAAAAATGAAAAGACAGAAACAGATAAAGAACATATAAAAGAAATGAAAGGATAATAAACTTATGGCACAAACCAGGAAGAGGCGAAAACTAAAATGGCGTAGTAAAAAAGCAAACCACGGCAGAAAACCAAATATGGGAAGACAAAAAGGGCAAATATAAAATCAGCCTGCCTGCCCGGCGGAAATCCTCAATTCCTCACGCAGCCGCAAAGAGTAAACTTATAAACCTTTGATTTGTAATATGTGGTTATGGGGCCAAAAACATATGCAATTAAATTTGGTAAATCAGCATATAGACATCTTGAAACATTTCGACGATTTGATAGAAATAAAATTCTTGATGGTATAAAAGACCGACTTACTTATAAGCCACAGGAAAAAACCAGGAATAAGAAATTTCTACGAGAAAATCTTCTGGCTGATTGGGAATTAAGAATTGATCCATATAGAGTATTTTATGATATAGACGAGACTAAAGAAATAGTACGAATACTTGCAATTGGTATTAAAAATCATGAAAAAATAATTATTGAGGGAGAGGAGATAATCTTATGAAAACAATAGATATATCGACAAAGAAATCATCTATTAATGAACTTTTAAATATGGCCAAAGAAGAATCAATTCTTGTAACAACAAAAGATGGAGATTCTTTTGTTATAAGTTCAACAGATGAATTCAATTCTGAAGTAGAGCTTTTGCGTAAAAACCACAAATTCCTTTCTATGCTTGATGGCTTTAAGGAAGAGGATGAAGCCTTTCCTATTGATTTAGTAGAAAAAAAATTACGATGATTTATAAGCTTTAAAATCGTAAATCTTCTTGCCTCTAACTTCTTGCTTCTTGCCTTTTTTCTCTCTGTTCTTGTTTTTCTCGGAGCCTCCCTGCCCGCCAGTTTGTTAGACGGGTGCGTTAAGATTTGTTTTTTTTAGTGCTAATTTGCGAAATTCGTGTCTGTCTTTTAACCACAGCCTTCAGTTTTCCTCTGCGTTCCGCGGTGAATATCTTTTTCTCAATCGTCAATCAACAATCCTTTAATGTTTCTTCATAAATCTTCAGGTCCCTCTCACTGAACAGTACAAATCGAACCTCTTCAAAGTTATATTCCTGAACAAATTCTTTTACCGTTGTAAGGGCAATCCTCGCGGCTTTATCTTTTGGAAACCTGTAAACACCTGTACTGATGGATGGAAATGAGATTGATTTAATGCCGTTTTCCTTCGCCAGGTTCAGGCAGTTATAATAGGAATTTCGAAGTAGCTGCTCTTCGTTGCGGTTACCTCCATGCCATACAGGTCCTGCGGTGTGAATTACATGCCCGGTCGCCATATTTCCACCAGTGGTTATTACTGCCTCACCGGTAGGGCATCCACCCTGTTTTGCACGAATCTTTTTACACTCTTCAAGGATCTCTGGCCCTCCTGCACGGTGAATAGCGCCGTCCACACCTCCACCTCCCAGCAGGCCGGTATTTGCTGCATTGACTATAGCGTCAGTCTCCTGCAGTGTTATATCACCTTGAATTAAATTGAGTCTGGTCTTACCAATCGTTTTCTCCATTTTTCCTCTTTCTTTTTCTTCTCTCTTTTGTTTCTTAACTTTAGCCACTTCTTCCTGTTAATTATTTTAACTTTTTCTTCCCAAATCTTCAATAGTCAACCTGCCCAAATAGGTACCCGTCCGAACGGCATTGCCGGGCGGGCAGGGACACTTTTTGTCCGGGAATATCTACATCCAATGTCTCTTTTTCCTCTTGTTTGCAGAGCGGAAGTGATAATAGGCCTTCACCTTATTATCATTTATACTTAGAAATGATAATAAGAAATTTCATGTTATTGCCTAGAGTAAATATATTTACAATAAGGGTTAACTGATAATATAGATTTACTTATTGACATTATACGTGATAAATAATAATATAGCTTCCTTGGATAAGATATAAAGCCTTTAACACGAGGGTGCTTTGCTGACAGTCTATTGAGGTGCAACTATGTATAACTCTGGAGCACACAAACAACAATATGAATACAAAAGTTTTTTGCCGTCTTTCATTAATCAAGATTATAAGTGGAAAGATAGGCAAATAGTACTTTTGCTTGAGGAAGCTATGCGGTACTTAGGTGAACTTAACGCCTATTCGACACTCGTACCTGATGTGGATTTCTTTATTCAAATGCATGTCGCTAAAGAAGCAACGACTTCGAGCAGAATTGAAGGTACAAGAACAGATATTGATGAAGTCGTCCTGCCGGAAAGTGAAATTAATCCGGAAAAAAGAGATGACTGGGTTGAGGTGCGAAACTATATTAATGCCATGAATTACTCTATTAGAGAACTTGAGAAACTTCCGTTATCTATGCGGCTTTTAAAAGAGGCTCATAGAGAGATGTTATCAGGTACGCGCGGTCAAAGCAAATTACCCGGAGAAATTCGGAGTAGTCAAAACTGGATTGGCGGATCAAGTTTACAAGATGCTTTTTTCGTTCCACCCCATCATGAAGACTTACCGGATTTATTAACCGATATTGAAAAGTTTTGGCACAATAAAGAACTTAATATTCCAAACCTCATAAAGGTTGCTATCAGCCATTATCAATTCGAAACAATTCACCCTTTTTTAGACGGTAACGGCCGAATAGGAAGGCTGCTTATCACTTTACAGCTGGTTGACATGAGTATACTAAGTAAGCCTTGTTTGTACCTTTCAGACTTTTTTGAAAGGAACAAGGGATCGTATTATGATGCGCTTACTGTGGTAAGAAGCTCTCATGATTTGGATCAATGGATCAAGTTTTTCTTATCAGGTGTAATTGCAACTGCCAGGAACGGAAAAGAGACCCTGGAGGCAATTGTAAAGATGAGAAAACAGTATGAAGAGAAAATCATAACATTAGGGCGAAAGGCCGGGACCGCACAGAAGTTCCTGCTTATTCTCTTTTCGCGTCCGGTTATTTCAATCAATCAGGCAGCGGAATGTCTTAATATAGGTTATGCCGCCGGCTCAAGAATAATCGCTGATTTTCAGCGGTTTGGTTTTTTAAAAGAAGTAACAGGCTTTTCAAGAAACAGACTGTTTGCATTATCTGATTATTTAGCTTTGTTTAAGTAGTTGAATAACAATAATTGAACACGGGCACGCGCTGCCTGCCTGCACGGTGGATCGCGCCGTCCACACCACCACCTCCCAGCAGGCTGGTATTTGCTGCATTGACTATAGTTTCAGTCTCCTGTAGCGTTATGTCACCTTGAACTAAATTGAGTTTGGTTTTGCCAATCATTTTTTCCATCTTGCCTCTTTCTTTTTGCCACTAAACTTGCCTACCGGCAGGCAGGGGCACTAAGCCACAAAGAACACAAAGGAACACAATTAATGTAGGAAAAAAAAGAAGAAAAGCAGATTCACCGCAAAGCTAAGAATGCAAAGGTAGGCAGGACAAACTATGCGTGTTATACAGTTTTTATGAATTACCAAGCTTCTTTATTATATGCTTAGCCAGATGTTCATTGATTTCTTTGTGCCTGGGTACTGGTTGAGAAGTCTTTGTTTTGGAATTTGTATACCAGTCATGCTTACCACCATGCCTTACCAAATAGCAACCAAGACCTTCAATAGTTTTGATTAGGTCTTTTCTCTTCATTAAGCTATTTTAAGTTCATCAACTTTTTTTATGTAAGGTATTTCTTCGCTTATTAGATCATTATACAAACTTTCTAGATTTTCCTTTAATTCTTCCAAAGATTTACCTTGAGTTAAATAATCGGGATAATCTACAAAATGACCTATAAAAAACTCATCATCTTGCCAATGGACATATTTAAGGGATTCCATTTAAAACCTCCTTTTTAAGAGTTAGTTGAATTGGAATATATTAAATATTGTTGAATAAGTCTAGCTAAATTTGCTATTAGTCATTCGTAAATCTAAAATCGTCAATACTCAATCCTTAACCCTTCCCAAATATTCAATAGCCAATGGTCATTAGGCATTAGTCATCTGTCATTAGTCTTTCGCCAATTCCTAAATCCTTAAATTCTTCAATATCTCAATTTCTTATTCTATGTTTTTTTCGTGATTTTTCGTGCCTGCCCCGTGAAACAAGTATTTAATTTCACTGGGGTCTTTCCGTGGTTAAGTTTTTTTGTGTTTCTCCTCCGAACTCCAAACTTTCCACTTCCAACTAATTAAGCCTGCGTATTTGTCTTGCAAAACACCTCCACTCTTTTATAATAACGATCACTT
>JBHHYW010000131.1:0-7259 GCA_046757745.1 Candidatus Scalindua sp. | reverse complement strand
TTTGAAAACTTTAAATTTTGTTGAAATCGGCGGCGAATAGCGAAAGTCGGGCTAGAATGCTTCTGTATTTCATGTATAGATGCCCAACAGAAATTCTTAGATGTTTCATTTTCCTTGCAATTGAAAAATGTATATGTTAATTCAATATATGCAAGATTATTTAGCTTCGTTTCGAATGAGTAGAGATGTGAAAAATGATATCCAATAGTCTTGAGATTTGTTTGAGTTGCCGGTGCTCGTACTCCCTTAAATCGCAAAGCAAATTCCTGGCCTGACGCATAATCAAACAGTCGTACCACCTGGTTTATTAGCGGTTTGTTCTTACGAAAGACTGATTCCAATTCCTGAAGTAAACACATTGCCAGTTTAGATAGGATAGTAGTTGTGATACCAGAGGATTCAGACTCTTTCTTTCCCTTAAATTGACCAGATATCAATAACTGGATTTCTTCTATTTATTTGAAATGTTTCATCGACATCATTGTAGATAATAGTATTTAGCCTTAGTGTAAGGAATAGGGATTGATATATTCATAGTCGAGTAGGCATAATATGGTTCCCCCAACCTTCTTCAATATTTTCTTTACTTATTTATTATAATTGTCTACTGTTCTTACTATCAGTGGCACGACTTAGTATTAATACACCATTCTCAACCTCGCTGTTAAAATAAAACAGATGTATACTGATTGCCCATTTTATTTTTTGATTAGGTAGTATTTACCTGTTATCTTATCTCTAGAGATTAAAGACTTGTCGTCTCCAAAATACTTATCGATTGCCTTCTGCGCTCCGGGAAAGTGTAAATGTTCATCTGTCGCCATATATTCATCAAACAAAACTACTCCTCCCTGTTCCACCTTTGGATAAAGTTCTTTAAGAGTAGTAAGATAAGAATCATATATGTCCACGTCAAGGTGGAGCAAAGCTATTGAAGGCCCTGTATACTTCGTCAGACTTTCGTTAAAAAATCCTTTCACAAGCGTTATTTGTGAACGAATAAATTCTTTATCCAAACCACTATTTATGAGCAAGTTCAGCACATCATAGATACTTGTATCTGCCAATTCTCCCTTCTTTAGATTCCTAATACTTTTGTCTTGCTCTGATGGTTCCGGAAAACCTTCAAATGAATCAAAGCCCCAGAGTTTTCTTCCTTTTATTTCATCTTTTACCAGAAATGCAAACATTAACAATCCTTCTCCCTGCCCTACTCCACACTCTACTATGTCACCGTTTATGTCTTTGACCATATTTAACATCCGTTTGAAGTAAAGAAGCCTTGCAATTCTAGTATTGGTCATTTTTAAGTCATGCAACTTTGCAGACGATTTAAGGACTTCATATCCCAGTGCTGCAAATGTTTCTTTTACAACTGATTTTACTATTTTAATCATCAACTTTCCTCTTTATAGAGTAAATATGTGATTGGGTAATGAACAGGCTCACAGAAGACTATAAACCCAATTTATGGCTTTATGGGACGTAAAGAAGGGCTTCTCCATCTGGCCATACATATTTGAAGTCATCCGGATTGAAAGTTAAAAGACGTTCAACTCCCTCTTTCCTTGCAGCTTTAGCAATAAGAGCGTCATAAATAATACCTCCACTTAACCCGAGGTCAGCTACGTACTTTATGGTAGCGTTATAATCTGACCGAGAAAGTGATACGATTTTGGCTGTAGTTTCTACGTTTTCGTGAATAAGATGCCACGCTGTTCCGGGCAATATTCTTGGTCTTACAGGAAGTGTGGTTAAAACAGCATACAGTTCAGCTAATGTGTGAGAGGCAACCAGGAAATCAAATTCTGTTGTAATAGCGCGTTTAAGCCAGGGTAAAGCGCGAGCGTACATCGGGTGTGGAGAGCAACCATGGCAGCCACAAGAACAGAAGTGTCGAACAATATCTTCATTTTTTTGCCAGGGTTATTATATCACTCATGCGTTTCTCGCGATGAGCACGGATTGCCTCATCTATATCTCCTGCTTTAGTACCCAAAAAGACCAGCACACCATCCTTGACGACTATCCGCGGTCCTTCGCATACCGGCTTAAGAAGAATCTCGCGTTTGCTCTCTTCGATCTGTAACACTGACCCGGGTTTTAGGCCCAAATCATCCCGAACCTCCTTTGGTATCACGACCCTCCCAAACCTATCCAGAGTTGTTTTCATAATAACCCCCTACTCTATGTTGCCATTATATTGTGCCAAATGGCAAGAGTCAACCCCTTAAACTATGTTAGTCGTCAATTTCTTGCTTTTATTGACCGGGAATTATCGACTGTTCTACCGCACCTTTGGTGTGTTGAAGAAAAATGTTTAATAACAAAGCTGTGGTCGTGCCGAGATAAAATAAATCTGTCCCCTTTTCGTATCCCCTTTTCGTATGATTATTTTTTATTCTTCACTCGGTTAACAGTATCAGAAACCCGATGAGCGGCCTTATCTATTTTATATTGACGAATATACTTCCAGTATCTGGAATCTTTAAAAAAGATATACGTTTTGGATATCTTGACTAGAAAGATGTTAAAATCATTATCGTCTATCTGAATTCGTCCAACGGCATAGGGGTGAGTTTTCTGTCCGGTAGGTGTCTGGCAAAAAACTGCATTAAGCCCTTCTCTTTTAAATAAATTAACCATCGGCTTCGTAGGAGCGCCCTCACTAACTCCATAAAACCTTATCTGTCTTTTAAGTTCTCCCTCAAACATACTTTTGGATTTGGTTATCTCATCTTCTATTTCACTCAAAGGTGTTTTTGGCAACCACTTTCCTTTGCAGCCGTATAGGCCGATGGTCATTCCGTCATTCTCAAGTTCTCGAATCTGCTCCCAGTTCATATAGCTTACCTCTCTGCCATTAACACTCTTTGTTTTACCCACAGTATCAAGTCGGATAAAGAATGTGGCAGGATATCCGTATTTTTTTAACAATGGATAGCACAGGGTATAGAGTTCGACATATCCTGTATCAAAGGTGAGGGAGAAGGACTGTTTTTCCACATGTAAGTTACCTCTTATATAAGCATCTACATCGCACAAAGGAATGATTGGTATATTATTCTTAGAAAAGTAACTCAACTGATCTTCAAAACTTTCGTGATATATCCATGTGTCCAGGAAATTATCCTTATCATCAGAAATATTCTGGTATTGCAAAACAACCGCCTTGTTCTTTAGATATCCCATCTCATTTACACCTTAAAAAAAACTTAAAATACATTAGCGCTATGTAAGCAAAGCATATTACTCTCCTGATTAATGACAGTTTGAGTAGCACAATCATATTTTTGCCATTCTTTCTAAAGGTTATAATATAAAGTGGTATAAATGAAATCCCATATTCTTTGTGTACTAACTTAAAAAGAGGTTTGTTGATATGATAATTTAATGGTTTCAAAACTATCGTATAATCCTTATTGCCAAAAACCTGTTTAATCTTTTCTATTAGTAAATCTTTGCCATTTCTATTTACAGACTCCGTAAAAATCTTTGCAACACCACCATCTTTCAGATAATTATCCAGATTTTCTATTAACTCAAAAACAGTGTGAAGGCCGTAATTTTTAGCATCAGAATTTTTTGAAACAATACCATAAGGTGGATTTGCCATAATCAGGTCATATTTCCCGGAAATATCTTTAAGCAAGTCAGAAGTTAAGAAAGTGATATCTGATAGATTATTAATTTTAGAATTCAGTATAGCGTTTTGAACTGATCGCTCTCTTACATCTGATGCAATCACTCCTTTAGAGTATTTCAGGGATACCATCGCCTGGATACCGATTCCGGTACACAGATCCAACGTTTTACCAAAGGACATACCGTTTAGATCCTTTGCTAAGTGTTTTGCAAATGTAACTGAATCCTTACCGAACCATGAAGAGCCTTTACTCAGGATCATATCTTTGTAGGGAATTAATTTTATATTAAATTTGTAACTCCCATTTGATTCATTTAAAATACCTCTCTTCATAAATGAATTGACATCATCTTCTCTGAAAAACTTAAAAACATCTTCCCTTTTTATATAGTTATTAAGAAAAAACATCTTAAAGAGAATAAATGTCTGCGGGTAAAGCATTTTAAATATTTTTTGGTAAAATGTAGGAAAGGCTGTCCACTCAAATAACACATTCCTTTTCCAGAGTATAAAGTTCAAAAGATTTAATGGTTCAAATGGCAGTTTCAAGTAATTCTTTTCTGTCGGCAGGATTTGAGAGATTGAATAATTGTTTTTTCTCAGGCATTCCGCTATTTTCAAGATTTCCTTTTCTCGGCTTTCCATTTTAGAACGAACTCCAAATATAAATTCTATAAATTGTTACAGAAAAGTTTATAGCTGTATTTTATTGCTGACATTCTAATCCAGGTGAAGAATCTCACCCCGCAGGGGCGTCCGCCAGACTGACAGGCGGACGCCCTTACTTTAGAGATTCAACAAAAATGGAATAGATAAACACATATTTGGAAAAATTGCCTTTCCAGTCAGTAATCATCTCTTCATTTATTCCGATTCTATTAAGGCCATAAATATCTGAGTCCTTTGATACAAATCCACTGTTGGTTGTACATGCAGATTTATAAGATTTAGAAACAATCCTCTTTATACCATCATTATAATTTCCGTTTGGATAGCAGAAATGAAGAACCTTTATCCCAGTATTCCTTTCTATAATCTCTCTTGATTTGCTAATTTCATCTTTAACTACATTTGTTTGTTCATTGGTTAGGATTGGATGTTTGACTGTGTGAGAACCGAAAGAGATATTTGGATCTTTGATACTATTGATCTCGTCCCAGTTTACAAATGATCTATGTTTGTCTTCACTAATCGTTATGGAGTGTTCCTTAAGAGACTCTTCCAGGTTAGAAATAGTTTTCAGAATTTTGTCATGAGTAAACTTTTTGAGGTAATCAATAAACTTAAATATTATCTGCGTATCCTCACTCTTCGATATCAAATCTTTTAGTTTAAGGTTTATCTCAAGCATGGAAATAATATCATCTTTTTCCGAGAACACATTCTTATTTGCCAGTATCTGTAAAAGTAGATTATTTAATCTTTCCTGCCAGTAACTGCATTCTGAGGATACAAAACCGGTAGTTAAATAAACTGTAGCAGGAACATTTAAGCGACTTAAAATTGGATAAGCGATGTCACGGAAATCTATCCATCCATCATCAAAAGTAATTATAAAGCTGTCACCAGGTATGTTTTCCCATTTGTCAGAATTCTGTATCAGGAAGTCCATTGAGATTACGGGGTAATCTTGGGCAATATATTTCATACATTCCTCAAAAGTCTTTTGCTTTACCAACAGGCTAATGTCAAAGAAGTTGTCAGTTACACGATGGAACATCAATATAGTAACCTTTCCATTCATAATGAATCTTTTATAGAAGATAAAGATTCCTGAATAGTAGAAGATTATTGCGACTATAAACTTGACACATCTTCTGAGATTAAACAAATTTTCTCCTAATCTATAACAAACCATGCCAGAAGACTCCATTGATCCGCCTACAGATCCACACCGGCAGGATTAGCTTTAGCAAACAGACTTGTTATGGCAAGCCAGAATCAGACAGAAATTTAACAAATTACAGACTATATAAATTCTTCTGAGAAGCGGAAATATAATAGATAAAATTTTTAATATTTACAACTGGGCCTTTCAAAAGAGGAAATAATTGAGAGGGGACAAGATATATGAGAATTTTGATGACTATAATGATATGTTGGTTTTAGAAGCCTAGGACAATATCTTCAACTTTTAAGTTTAGGAGTGATTATTGTTTTGAAAATGTGAGAATACTATTACCTATGCCTTCGCTCTAATTCTCCAAATTATCAGGACAAAGAATGTTACAGCACAAAGCCATATCTGAGTTGCAAGAATATAACCTGCAGTACAAATCCATATTTTATTTAATCCAGATTCATACCATTTTTTCTGAATATACAACTTAATATTGCCAAATGAACTTTTGGGAATGCCATATGTTCCTTGATATTTCTTGGTAAAAACACGTTCATCTGCTTTATGCGTTTCACCTGTATAGCCCTTAAAAATTGAATCACTTTCGGTACTGCTTCTTTTAGCTGGAGCTTTGTGAACCTCATGAGCAGTTTTTTCCTTTCCTTCTTGATGGCCACTTGGCGCATGAGTAGTATGTGTCGGCGCCTTTTTTTCATGTTTGGTATGAGTTTCTACATGTTTGCTTTCATCCTTGCCTGGTGCATGTGTTGAGGTTTTTGTTTCTTGTTTAGTATGAGTTTCTACGTGTTTCTTTTGATGTAATGTTTTCTTTGGAGCATGAGATAAAGTCTTAGCGTGTGTTTTGGATGTTTTGGAACCTTTTCCTCCCTGAGACAACTGTCTAAAAGTTGTTTTTTCTTTTTCCGCCTCGCGTGTCATGCCCAATTTACTGTAGGCCAGAGACAGCGAATAGTGTACCTTGGCATAATCAGGATTTATATTGATAGCCCTTGCATAAATTTTGACGGCTTCATCATACTTCGCCTTACAATAGTATGTATTCCCTAAGCCATAAAGAGCATAGACATCATTGGGTTTTATTTTTAACGCCTCTTCAAATGATATTCCCGCCTGGTCATATTTGCCCTGTTTATAAAACTCAATACCCTTATTATAATGTTTAGAGAAATTACCGGCTCCATATGATGAGGTCTCGCAGGATATTGTCAGAGAAAGTACAAAAAATATTTGTAGAAATAGAAATTTCTTCATTCTGTATTTACCCGAAAAAAACTTACTAACTAATAACAATGCTAATTTACCAAACAAATAATTGGCTGTCAAGGTACAAACAAATCATCCGGTTTATAAACAGGAAGCATCATTTCCACAAATCTCGATCCAGGTTTCTATATTGAACGGCTTCTGAGATATGTTCCTGGTGGATGTCTTTGCTATGGTCAAGGTCCGCAATTGTTCTGCCGACCTTAAGTATTTTATTATAGCCTCTTGCAGAAATGTTGAGCTCAGTCATGGCCTGATGAAGTAATTCTTCTGCCTGGTTATCTAATAGACAATGCTTTCTCATCGCCCTCGTAGATATTCGGGAATTGGTTGAGTATTTGAGTCCCTGGAATCGCTTTAACTGTACCTTGCGTGCTTTTGTAACTCTTTCCCTGATATTCTCTGACGATTCACAGGTTGAGCCAGAGGTCAGATCTTTATACTGAACATTCGGAACCTCAACATGGATATCAATCCTGTCAAGCAAAG
>JBHHYW010000130.1:0-7266 GCA_046757745.1 Candidatus Scalindua sp. | reverse complement strand
AACATCTAAACATTGCTATTTATTTTATAGAACAGCTTGACATAGGATGTCTACTCTATAAACTATGTCCAATTTAATTATCTATTATCCGTGCTGTATCTCTGGCTATTACGAGTTCCTCATTTGTGGGCACGCATAACACCCTGACTTTAGAATCCTGAGCGGTTAGTTCACCTTCGGTTCCAATAGTATTCTTGTTCTTCTCTTCATCAAAGTCAATACCCAGATATTCCATATCTGTACAACACATACTCCTGACAAGGACCGCCTTCTCGCCAACTCCACCGGTAAAAACTATTATATCAACACCGTTCATTGATGCTGCATACATACCAATATATTTCCCGATACGGTATGAATACATCTGCAAAGCGAGCCTTGCTCTGTCGTTTCCGTCTTCATAAGCCTTGATAAGCTCGCGCATATCTGAACTGATGCCTGAAATTCCAATTAAACCACTTTCCTTGTTCATCAGAGTGTCGCACTCGTGCGGACTCAGGCCCTCCTTTTCCATTACAAAGAGAACCATGGCAGGATCAACATCTCCACATCTGGTTCCCATTATCAGGCCTTCCAGAGGTGTAAATCCCATAGAAGTATCTATAGATTTACCGTATTTAACTGCAGCAATGCTCGCCCCGTTCCCAAGGTGGCACGTAATGATCTTCAACTTGCTTATGTCCTTTCCGACAATTTCTGCCGCCTTGTTCGCTACATAAAAATGGCTGGTACCGTGGAATCCATAACGCCTGAACCTGTACTTTTCATAAAATCTATAGGCAAGTGCATACGTGTAAACATAATCTTCCATTGTTTGATGAAAGGCGGTATCAAATACGGCTACCTGTGGAACACCGGGCAGAAGCTCTTTACATACAAGTATTCCCTTTAGATTATGAGGGTTGTGGAGTGGAGCAATCTCAATGCAGGCCTCGATCTGTTTAATAGTATCATCAGTTATTAAAACGGATTCTGTAAACTGTTCAGCGCCGTGAACTACTCTATGCCCAACTGCCGATATTTCACTCTTGTGATTGAGCACGCCGAACTGGCCGTGTGTGATGTCGTTGATAATCTCTGAAATTGCAGAGTTGTGATCAAGAGTGTCGCACTCCCTGGTAAGGTCTTTATCGCCAAATTTAAATTTTATGAGCGATTGAGGCAGTCCAATCCTTTCAACTATTCCACCTGCAATGACATTTTCATCAGCCATATTGATAAGCTGAAATTTAACTGAAGAGCTACCGCTGTTAATTACCAGAACCTTTATATCGCTGTTTCTGCTCATGTTTCATATACCATCTGTTACTCAATCTATTCAAAAATTACGTTTTAATAAAATCTGAGACATGTGAAGGGTGTGTGATTATTCATCGCCGACAGTGTGGACTATGACGGCATTGGTAGCGCCAGCACTGCCGATTGGCTGGCCGGTTAACAGGACAACTTTGTCACCGATCTGAGCCCATTTACGATTGATAATAAATTTACACACTATTTGGGTGAACTTATTGTTATCTTCCGGTATTGGCTGGCATCTGGGTATTACGCCATAAAGCAGGCTCATTTGATTACAGGTGCGCGGGTCAGAACTTAACGCAAGAACAGGAACATTGAGGCGTTCTTTGCTGAGCAACCTGACTGTTGTACCTGTCTGCGACCATACCGCCACGAGTTTAGCAGAAATATCATCTGCGATCTGATCTATGCTGCGTGCAATCGCTGCAGTCAGGACCAGTTCGTCCTTCGTAATGGTCGTAAGGCGTGCATGTTCGTCCTGATGGAGATACTCTTCCGTTACTCTGGCAATGCGCCGGATGGTTTGTGCCGCCTTGAGTGGATATTTACCCACAGAAGTTTCACCGGAAAGCATGACGGCATCGGTAAGGTCCATAATAGCATTGGCTACGTCTGAGACTTCAGCTCTGGTTGCAACGGGACTATCAATCATACTTTGCAGCATCTGAGTGGCGACTATTACAGGCTTGCCAAGGCGCCGGCAGCACCGAGTAATTCGTTTCTGGAGGACAGGCACCTCTGCCAGATCCATTTCAACTCCAAGATCACCTCTCGCTATTAGCACAGCATCACTGGCTTTAATAATACTTTCCAGGTGTGTCAATGCCTGAGGAGTTTCGATCTTGGCAACGACCTTTATATCTGTTTCGGCTTTATTAAGATAATCTTTTAACTGATTGATTTCATCTGACGACCGGACGAAGCTTAGAGCTAAAAATTCAACTTTGTGTTCGATAGCCCAGTCCACGCATTCCCAGTCGCGTTCTGTGATTGATGGTATACTTACATTGGTGTCCGGCAGATTAATTCCCTTACGGCTGTGCAGAGGTCCGCCAACCAGGACTTCGCATACTGTCTGCTCTTCATCTTTGCGAATTACACGAAGGGCAATTTGGCCATCATCGATAAATACGCGGTGGCCGGCCTCTACATCTTTAGAGAAAGATTCATAATTTGTACCAAAGCGATTCACGTCACCCTGTTCTTCACTGTGAATAATGATGACTTCATCTCCTGTTTCCAACACCTCACCATCCGGTTGAAGACGTCCGATACGTATCTTCGGGCCGCATAGATCACCCATTACGGCAGTCGTGTGACGATGCTCTACGCGAACGGCATTCAGGTTCTCCAATAATTGTGCATGTGCGTCTAGCGTGCCATGAGAAAAGTTTAATCGAAAGATGTCTACACCATTATCAATCATAGGCTTGATAGTTTCCTTCTGATCACAGGAAGGGCCAAGTGTAGCGATTATTTTAGTCTTTATCATTTTGAGTAATTCCTCTTTCTGTCAATTAGTTTTTTTATCCTTAAGATTTCTTCGCCTCATTGCCTTCTTGTCCTCCCAGCCTACCGGCAGGCAGGGGCGCTTTTTGTCCGGGGGGGCGAGGTTTTTTTCTACGCTCCTGCAAAAGGAGAGGCTGACCGGTCGCCTCCGTTACATCCCGCCAGAGTTCCTTGTGTGGGTCGATACGTTTTCTGCCTGAAATTGCCAGGCGAATGGGTACATGAACAAATTGGGAATGGATAAGGCTTACGATCATTCCGGTCTTTCCTGCCATGGCCGCATGCACTGAATGAGCGCCGAGTCTGGCACAATAAGTCGAATCATTGGAATTGGCAGGCGCACTGCGGATCATGTAGCTGGGGTCAATATATTTCAGGTTAATTTCCATCCCATTTTTCTTGAAATATTCACTAATCCGCTCTTTAAGGTAAATGCCTATGTCATTCAGCTGTACATTACCTGATGCATCACTGGCCCTGTAATCTTTCATGTATTCCTGCCCGGCGCCTTCTGCTACCAAGATCACAGCATGATTCCGTTGTTTGAGTCTCCTTTCCAGATTAGCAAGTAAACCATTTTCCCCTTCGAGATCAAAACGTACTTCAGGGATGAGCACGTAATTCACATCATTTAAAGCCATGGCTGTGTGAGCAGCGATAAACCCTGATTCGCGTCCCATTACCTTGACAATTCCGATTCCATTTATTGCGTCATGCGCCTCCACATGTGCACAACCAACAGCCTCTACCGCGCGGGAAACTGCTGTCTGGAATCCGAATGATTTCTGTACAAAGCTCAGATCGTTATCAATAGTTTTGGGAATTCCTATTACAGAAATCTTAAGACCCCGCTTCTTTGTCTCCTCAGAAATATCAAGAGCGCCTTTTTGTGTACCATCACCTCCAATGGTAAAAAGCATGTTAATATTCATACGTTCGAGGAAATCAACGATCTCTTCAACACAATCACCATAGCCTCGCGAAGCTCCGAGAATGGTACCCCCAAGGCTATGAATATTGGTTACGACATCAGGAGTCAATTCCATAACCGGCAGGTTAAATCTCGAGAGAAAGCCACGATACCCATATCTGAAACCGGATATCCGCTTGATGCCATAACGATACCACAGGGTCATGACAATTGCCCGTATCACGTCGTTGAGTCCGGGACACAGCCCGCCACAGGTGACTACCCCTGCATTCACTTTGGCAGGTTCAAAATAAATTTTTTCCCTTGGGCCGGCCTTTTCGATCAGATTGCTCCGGTCAAGGCCGGCTTCAGATTTTCCATTGGTAACAGCAATATCGTAACGTATATACTGGTCGTCACCCACATAGTTTGTATTCCATACATCCTGCTTTTCAGATATTGCAGATATTTGTATAGTTGGTCCCCCCAGAACGGAAATAGAGAAATCCGGCTCTTTCATTATTCGCTCCAAAAGTACAATGTTTGATCTTTACAGATAAATTCTGTCTGGTTGCCCCTGCCTACCCCCGCCTGCCGGACGGGCAGGGGCAGGCAGGCGGGAAATATGTTTGTTACTGAGGTTCCAGCCAGACAATATCATAAGGTTTTAATGTAAGACTGATATTTTCATCTTGAAAAGTATGCTTATCCTGGCTGATGAGATCATACCACTCTTGTTTAAATATTTGAACTGTTTCCAATGGAATTGCTATCTGAATCTCATCATCCGTAATATTGATCAAAGAGAGGATATGCTGGTCTTTGTTTGGAGATGTCCTTAAGACAGCAAATATCTCAGGTTTAACTTTTAAAATTTTCTGATCTCCATTTGGATGAAAGGCGCTCTGTTTTGTCCTGAGAGAAATAATAGTATTCAGTTTGCGAATGATCTTTGATGTCAGTGTATCTGGATCATCTATAGCTTTTGTGAGTATATTGTAATCAAGTGCTTTACGATTTATCTCACGTTTAGATACGGGACAGGTTACTGCATCTATATCATTATGGGTACCAAAAAAACTGTGCAGATAGATTCCCGGAACTCCTTGAAGGGCCAAGGCTATGGCTCTTGAAGCAATAAATTTATCGACCTGACGGTCTGTATGTGCCGTACCGTCTTCCCTGCAAAGAGCATTAAACCATGTAATGTTAATTTCGTAAGGTACGTCCAGGCCATCCTTATCAGTTTTGTAAGAGACATAGCCTCCATGTTCTCTTGCTCTTTGAATAATAAATCTGATTTCATCATGCGATAATAAATCCTTAACTGCCATAAGTCCCACACCGTCATGTGAGTCAAGAAAGTTGAAATAAGCCGTTGTCTCAGAAGGAGGTTTAAGGCTTTCTGCCCATTCGTTGAGCCTGGTTGTGTCCTTTGTGTAAAATGTGTGGAGCACAAGAGGTGGTAGGGCAAAATTGTAAACCATATGCGCCTCGTCATTGCCATATCCAAAGTATGAAATATTGTCTTCATGCGGGATGTTTGTTTCGGTAATTATTGACACATGCGGTGCAACAAGGTCTAAGATATCCCGAAAGATCTTGACGATCATGTGCGTCTCTTCCAGGTTGGCACATGAAGTACCAGGACTTGCCCAGAGAAAGGTGATAGCATCAAGCCTGATAATGTCAGCCCCTTTGCGCGCATATAGCAGTAATATCTCAATAACCCTTATCAATACTTCAGGGTTCCTATAATTTAAATCAATCTGGTCTTTGGAGAAAGTGGACCAGACATGTTTTTCTCCATCGATGGTATAAAACCTTGTAAGGATATCAGTGGTACGTGGCCGAAAGATAGCCCTTCGCTCCTCGGGTGTAAGGTCATCATAAGAGTCATAGCTGATAAAAAAGTCCTTGTAGTGTGGGGTTCCGTCCAGGAACCTCTGAAACCAACGGCTCTTTGATGAGACATGGTTTATCACTCCGTCAAACATCAGTTTATAACGTGTCTCCAGATCTTCAATATCCGCCCATGATCCAAGTTCAGGGTCTACAGCCTCAAAATCTTCAATAGCAAAACCTCTGTCTGATGAATAGGGAAAAAACGGGAGTATATGAAGTGTGTTAATTGTCTTCTTGAGGTAGAGACCACAGAATTTTGAGAGTGTCGTAAGTGGAGAAGCACCGTCTTCACGGATAAGATCTCCATAAGTAATTAAGATAACGTCCTCTTCTGTAAAACGATTTTTCGGGTCTAATGTTTTCGTAAGCTCAAACATCTCTTCAGTTTTATAGGCATAATAAACCTTGCAGATACGTTCAAGCTCAGGTATATATTTTTTTGCTGTTACTTTACCGTATAAACGGGAGAGTTTGGTTAAGATTTTTTCACGAAAATCATCCGGTATCTCTAAATGAACATTTTGATAATCAGGTTCCAGATTATGGATAAACTTAACGCCGTCGTAACGTCTCTCTCTTCCGTTCATAATAATATCTGTCACTATTAATTTATTTATTGCATACTGAAATGTGCATATTTCAATTATTAATGTCAAAATTCATGCCATTGCCCAAAATACATCCGGATAGTATACAGATTAAAAGCCATCTACGCTTAAGTACCTACATTAATATATCTTATGAGTATTATAAAACTAGTTATTATACAAAAATAATATGAAACATCTACATTAGAACCCGAAAAAATGTCTAATATTTATACATTTTTCAGGTCATTAAAGATTTGTAAATACAAAGTGCAGATGAAATAGCTAAATATGAAACACCACAGTAATGTGTCACGTACCAAATCAATTGTCATTTAACATCTCCTGAATGCCATAGCATCTAGCAAAGACAGACCTGATGGATAGCTCGGAAGTAAACAGACACGTAAGAACATCTCCAAGTCTATTAATCAGATTATGGACTGGACATAAACCCACTAAATGTACCTTCGAGATGTTTTGCCCGTTCTTTCAAGGCTGAGCCACGCTTAAGGAACTCATAGAACATATTGGAAAACTTCAATCTGACGATCAAAAACACCAATAGTGGTATATGGAGTATAGAAACATTAACCTCTCCAGGGAAAGATATGTATTCATTTCTCCGTCCCATCATGTTATAGCTTCCTCTTGTATTTTTATTACATCCGAATACAATAATCATCAAAGGGCTTCAGCAATTATATACACATAATAAATTTCGTGCTGAACAGTATGGGACAGATATATCTTATCAAAACAAATCTGTCCCATTTCTCCTTTTTTGTCAAGTCGTTCTATTTTTAGGAGTTCCCCCATTTTTTCAAAATCAATGCTTGACACTTTCTAAATCCTTTATCATATACCTTAACAATATGTTATGTCCACTCAGGCAGGATTTTTGGGGGAAACTCCTGTAAAGAAAAAGGTTATGGGGGATGTCCGTTGAAGAAATAAAGGGACATAGTAATCAAAAAGGTGTTAGTGATGTTTGGAAAGGGAAGAGGACTAATATTACTCAGGGATATACGGAAGATAGGTTATATCATCTTTATA
>JBHHYW010000129.1:0-7314 GCA_046757745.1 Candidatus Scalindua sp. | reverse complement strand
AAGCAATTAGAAGTGGATAAGCGTCTGGTATCAAAAAGAGTGCTTACTCTGAAGACACGGCTCAAGCGGATTGAAAAACGCAGAGAACATCAGGCAAAATCAAGAAAAGAACATACTACTGCCTCCCTGGTAGGATATACAAATGCCGGCAAGTCAACATTGATGAACAGGTTGACAGATGCCGGGGTGTTTGTTGAAGACAAACTTTTTGCTACTCTTGACACAAAGACAAGTTTGTGTGAGTTGGGAAATGGCAAAAAGGTTATCTTAAGTGATACCGTAGGATTTATTAGAAAACTCCCCCACCACCTAATCACATCCTTTGAAGCTACTCTTGAAGAAGTAAGATGGGCTGATTTCTTATTGCATGTTGTTGATGCCAGTTCTCCAGACGTCATCGAACAGGTTAATGCTGTTAATAATGTTCTTAAGGAACTTGAGTGCGACAAGAAACCCATAATCATGGTTCTCAATAAAGTAGACGTCTTAGAAGATTCATCAGTCATCACTTTCTTTAAAAGTAAATACGACAACATTGTGACGATTTCTGCACTAACCGGGCAAGATATTGAAAAGCTGAGACGGAAGATGGTTAGCTTTGCAGATAAGGGCAGCGCAGAGATTAAGCTTGAATGCGGCGTCGGTAACGGTAGGTTGCTAGCTTACATCTACGAAAACAGCAGAGTTCTCAATCGCACATTCACAAATTCAAGTGTTCATTTCCATATTGTTATTGAAGAGAAACATCTGTCGAAATTATATCAGCTTGGTGGAGAGGGCTTGGCTGTAACTCATATTTTGTGATGATATAAAATCTTACATTTTAGATCACGCCAAAAAACATACCATAACACGGTGATAACCGCAACCAAAAGTAGGCAGTTTGCAGTAAGCAAACAATGTTTACCGCTGTCCAACTTAATACAATAGGTGTAAAAAAACTTCCTAAAGCTTGTCCGCATGTAAATGAACTATGTGGTAATCTGAAGTTTCAAGTCACGGAATATCAGACTGCAAAGTTTATTTATTTAACACTTGTTAATTCTAATTTATAGTTTATAATGAAAAATTAGAAGTAGAGTTGAACCTTCCAAGAGTCAAATCTTCAGTTTAGCAACTCCATATTCAATGGAGTATCATTACGCTATAAGGAATTTTGCGAATCCAAAGGTTTTAAACCTACCCGTTAGTTATTTGCAGGCGTGTATACACACACTAATGGAGTAAATTCGAATATTACGTTCTGTGTATATGGTTCAGCGTGGACACTTCTATTGGTTTTTGCTAAACCAGCCTAATATAAAGCATTGCACCCTCAAGATGGTATTCAGGGAATCTCTCTAAAGGATTACAGTTGGATGCTTTGCCCCAATATTTGGCTATAATTGATTTCTTGCAGATTAAAAACTATAAAGAACCTTATACAGGAGACGTTGTAAATTGACTAAGACTATAATGATTGTAGAAAACAATGAGTATTTTCACGACCTTTACCAAACGATGTTAAAGGAATCAGAATATAAATTTATTCATGCCTATGATGGCTATGAAGCGATGGAGAGGATATACGAAACAATTCCCGATTTCATAATCCTGGGTATGCTTATGGACATGGTTACAGGGGATACATTCTTCATGTATCTAAAAAATATTCCAGAATATGTAAACATTCCTGTAATAATAATCAGTTCCTCTCCGGAAAGACGATACAGCCACCTGAGGAAAATAAAACCGAATCTTATATTTATTGAGAAGCAGTACCTAACCAGAGAGAAATTGATTCATGAAATGAGGTAGATATGGACACATTTTTTTTATGTCCCAAGTGTGGCAATGATAAAGAATTTAAAATCTTTACCACAAATTATCAAGATATTAAGCAGTCGTCAGATTTCGGAATGCGTGTAGACGAAAGTGATTTCTTGCCGAGTCTGCGACAAGGTGATACTCATATTGAATGTAAACGTTGTTTTCAAAAAATTGAGTATGATAATGCTGCAACGATCAGGAAAAAATATATCCAGGCGACTCAAAGACTTTTGAAAATACAACACGCTGTACATGGAGGGATGCATAATTATGATAAGTTTAAAACATAAAAAACTGACAGTGCTTCACGTAGCAACACTTAACCAGCCGATCAGGCCGGATCTTGGTTATGGTCCTATAGAAACGGTCATTCATAACATAGACAAAGGACTCTATGCTTCAGGTAACAGATCGATCGTTGCCTGTTCAGGTGATTCCAGGGTCTTCGGGGAACACCATGTGACTGTTGATAAGAGCATTGGTGATTATTGGAGCGATAACACCCCTGAAAAGCGAAAGACCATGAATATGCACCTTTCAAATACATTGTACAGGGCAGGTATGGGAGACATTGACATCATACACACTCATGATCCAAAGGCGGTTGAGTTCATGTATGACAGCGTATTCAGAATGCGTGTGCCGATTGTGATGACCCTTCACGTATCCACAAAAGACAGCTTGCTGGGAGGAGCTTACCAGCGCTGGTGTAATCCTCTTATATCATCTCCCCTGGTATATTGTGTTGCGATAAGCGAATATCAAAAAAGGCAGTACAGTGATCTGGTGAACGCAGAAAATGTTGTTTACCACGGGATTGACGTTGAAGAATATCCTGTAAAAGAGGAGCCGTATAAGGGAAGCTATTTATTCACTATCGGCAGAGTAACCCGTGACAAGGGGCAGGACAAGGCCATAGAAATTGCAAAAAAAACAGGTTCTAAGCTTATCATTGCCGGCTGTGTCCAGAACAAACCCGCCGACAGGAAGTTTTTTGCAGGCATGAAGAATTCTATCGACCTCTCCGTTGAAGTCGGCAAGCATCCGGTTGATGATGACTATTATGCCAGGGTAATAAAGCCGTTACTGGACTGTGACAAACAGATTATCTATATCGGAGAAATCAACAGCGAGCATAAAAAGCAATGGTACCTTCATGCGCATGCCACCTTATTCCCGATACAATGGGGAGAACCTTTCGGACTTGTCCTGATCGAATCGATGGCGTGTGGTACTCCGGTCATAGCATTCGATAAAGGTGCTGTTCCAGAAATAATAGTTGACGAAACAACAGGGTTCGTGGTAGATTCAACAAATACTATGATTAAAGCAGTTGGCCGAATTGATAGTATCGATTCTCATGAATGCCGGAGTCATGTGCAGAAGCATTTTTCTATAGCAAGTATGGCCTACAAATATTCAGAATTATATCATCAGTTAATCGACAGTCACAAAATTTCAGAAAGCTGCAACCGTTTTTCAGACAGCTATCATGCTGAACCTCTACGCCATGGCGTGATAAACACACAATAGACACATGCCCAAAGACATTCCGATAAGCAATGGCAACCTTCTTTTTAATTTTGACTCGGATTATCAGATAAGGGATGTGTATTTCCCTTTTATAGGACAGGAGAACCATTCAAAAGGAGACCCTTTTCGGTTCGGAGTGTGGGTAGATGGACGTTGCTCCTGGGCGGGTCCGGAATGGGAAAAAGACTTAAAATATTATAACAACACCCTCGTTACAGATGTTATTCTGAAAAACGAGTCCCTGGGTCTGGAACTACGCTGCCATGACGTGGTTGATGTGGACTTGAACGTATATATTAAAAATATCGAGGTGATAAATCTGCAAGAGAATGAGCGTCAGATAAGGCTCTTTTTCTGTCATGACTTTCATCTTTACGGCTATGACATCGGAGACACAGCTTATTTTGATCCACGGACACACTCCATAATCCACTATAAGGCCAATCGTTACTTTCTCATTAATTGTTGCAATTCTGAAAAGGATGGTGTAAATCACTATGCCTGTTGCGACAAGGAGGCGCCGGGGAGGGAAGGAATTTGGCATAACGCGGAGCGTGGAATACTTAACGGAAACCAGATTGCATGGGGTTCTGCCGACTCTGCTATTGGGATATGGTTGCACGTGCCTCCGGGAGGGAAAGCTACTGCTTATTACTGGATTGCAGCAGGCACGCATTACAATGAGGTGGCTCAACTTAACAGGGACGTAATAGAAAAGACGCCGGAGGAGCTGATCAAACGCACATCGAATTACTGGGAAGCATGGGTCCAAAAAGAATCCAGATCCTTTGGAGACTTGCCAGAATCTGTCACCAAAATTTTCAATCGTAGCCTCCTGATTTTAAGAACTCAGATAGACAACAGGGGAGCAATCATTGCAGCGAATGACTCGGATATAGTCCGTTTTGGAAGAGATACATATTCTTACATGTGGGGACGCGATGGGGCCTTCGTAGTTACCGCTTTGGCGAAGGCAGGTTACCCGGTTGTGTGCAGGAAATTCTTTAACTTTTGTGCTCGTGTTCTATCAGAGGAAGGATATCTTTACCAGCATTACAATCCTGATGGATCACTGGCCAGCAACTGGCACCCCTGGCTGGTGGACGGGAAGGCAGTTCTCCCAATACAGGAAGACTCGACAGCTTTGATTATCTGGGCACTCTGGATACACTATGAGAGTTTGAAGGACATAGAATTCATCGGACCTCTCTATGATAAGCTTGTAAAAAAGTCTGCTGACTTTATGGTAACTAATATCGATCCAGAGACCAAACTGCCTATCCCCTGCTATGATCTCTGGGAAGAACGCTTTGGAGTGCACACTTTTACTGTGGCGGCAGTGATTGCCGGTCTCAGGGCAGCGGCAAATTTTGCAAGACTCTTTAAGGATACCTCCCTGGCAGAGAAATATGACAAAGTGGCCGACCAAATAAAGGAAGGGCTTGAAAGGCATCTGTACCACACTGGTTTAAAGAGGTATGCCCGTTCCGGTTACAGGAAAGGTAAAGGCTATGAACTTGACGACGTGATCGATATTAGTCTGTCCGGTCTAACTATTCTTGGAGTATTGTCTCCCAGAGACCCGCGGATGGTAGAAACAATGGAGGCAATACATCAGCAATTATGGCTCAATACCCCTGTTGAAGGCTGTGCCCGATACCAGAATGATGTTTATCATCGGCCGGACGACAGTCCGGCGGATATTCCCGGCAATCCCTGGTTTATCTCAACTCTCTGGTTAGCGGAGTATTATATAGCCCGTGCCGAAAGTATTCATGAACTTCGAGAGGCAATTCCTTATCTTGAATGGTGTGCGAAGAATGCTCTTCCTTCCGGTGTGCTTGCAGAGCAGGTACACCCTGTAAACAGTTCTCCACTCTCTGTTTCACCGCTCACGTGGAGCCATTCCTCTTTTGTTTGGGCGGTTCTGCTATACGCCGACAAATTCAACTCATTTGTGGAGAGCAAGACAGCGTCTTGCAATCTGGAAGATTATCAAACTGAAGACAATAGCGAATTATAGTGAATAAGTATACGAATTTGATGTATCTCCACAGCATAAAATCAGTATCGATTTGGTTCTGGAATAATTGCAGTTGAGGGCGGTAGAGTTGGAAAAGCTGAAACAGAAAATGGTTAGCTTTGCAGATAAGGGCAGCACAGAGATTAAGCTTGAATGCGGTGTCAATAACGGAAGGTTGTTAGCTTACATCTACGAAAACAGCAGCGTTCTCAATCGCACCTTCACAAATTCAAGTGTTCATTTCCATATTTTTATTGAAGAGAAAAATCTATCAAAATTGTATCGGCTTGGTGGAGATGATTTGACCGTAACTCATATTTTGTGAAACGAAATGGCCAATCCATAGTTTATTTTTTCAAAACCCTAATCATGTCTTTATGGATTTTTCCATTTGAGGCAACAACGTTTTTCATCATCAGGCTATACTTCTGCCCCAGCGTGTCCGTAACCCTTCCTCCTGCTTCCATTACTATTAAACTGCCGGCTGCATAATCCCAAGGATTTAAATGCAGTTCCCAGTATCCATCAAATCTGCCGCAGGCTGTATAACAGATGTCCAATGCTGCTGAACCTGCCCTCCTGATCCCATGAACATCTTCGTAAAAAAATCTTTTCATCTGGTCAAGGCTCTTCCTCATCAATGAACCCCTCTCATAATAAAACCCTAAAGCCAGTAATGATTTACTTAACTTGTTTGTACCTGAAACTTTGATTTTTTTATTGTTGAGGAATGCACCTTCGTCCTTCTCAGCATAAAACAATTCTTTTCTCAACGGATCGAATACTACACCAATCAGGGGTTTACCTTTTTTGTACAATGCAATTGATACACAAAACATTGGGAATTTATGATAAAAATTATTTGTGCCGTCCAGCGGATCTATCACCCAGCAATAATCAGACTTATGTAACTCTTCTCCGGACTCTTCTGTCAAGAGGGAATGACCGGAAAATTTACTTTTTATTATACTGATGATTTTGTTTTCAGAAGCAATATCAGCCTTTGTAACCAGGTTATAAGCACTTCCCTTACTGGTGGCATTTACGTTTTTAGAATAATAACTCAGTATTATTTTTCCTGCTTCCTTAGCGGCCTTTATAGCTGTCCTTTTCATAGTTAAAATTGAAGACCTGAACCATTAGAATTAAATTGGTTAATCGCTTCCTCTGAATTCTCATGGTATACCAGCGTATTTAAGACATCAAATGGCAGGGTTATATGGTCAGCGCCGGAGAGAATTGCCGCACTTGCCTCCAGTGGCGACTTGAGACTTGCAGCAAGTATCTGAGTCTGGCTTCCCTCGAGTACACCGGACATATCTGTTATAAGCGATAATCCGTCTCCCAGCAATTTTGTCGCCCTGTTGACATAAACAGCGATGTATCGCACTCCTGACTCACGAGCAACAATGGCTTGTGCAACACTATATAAAGCCGTAATGCAACATGGAATTTCCGGTGGAAGATGCGAGATAATTTGAAATCCCTGTTCCGAGGGAGGGATTTTCAGTACCAATTGATCTCCTGCAATCTCCTTTGCAAGATGGGCTTCTTTCAGCATATCATCCCTGGATGAAGAAACAAGCTGGTAAAACAATAAACCAATGTTTAGCCCTACAAGTTGCTGCAGTGTATCGGCTGCAGAATTACCGGATTTTGCAAGAAGGATTGGATTGGTGGTAATTCCTCGAACCCAGCCGAATTCCTTTGCAGCCTTTGCCTGCTCAATATCCGCCGTATCCACGAATATTGACATCTAAAAGTCCCAAGTTAAAAGTACGTAGAGTTTGAAGTGAGCTAAAGTTGTGGCTAAGAACAAATCGCTTATTTTTAACTTCCTGCCCGAACTGATTGGCAGGCGGGTAGGTATTTTCCTTGCCTACCGGCAGGCAGGAGTTCACTTCCCGCCTAACAAACTGGCGGACAGGTAGACACTTCAAACTTGGTTG
>JBHHYW010000128.1:0-7391 GCA_046757745.1 Candidatus Scalindua sp. | reverse complement strand
AATGGAAAAAATATCAAAAGAGATATTACAAAGAACATGCACTAAAGACTGAGAAAGAGTATGCTGCCGCTACATCTGAAGAAGAAAAAGGGTCGCTTGGCAAGGAGTTGGCATTCTTGAAGAACCCTGTATATGAAGTTAAGCAGATTCTCTTGAAAGGCAAATCCTTGTGGTCGGAAGGAGGAAACGGAGACAGGGTGGACAGATGCATGACTTGTCATCTGGGAATAAACAGGAAGGACAGCGCCACCGAAGAGCTGCCTTTCTCAAGTCATCCGAGGTGGGAAATTTATCTCGAAAATCATCCACCTGAAAAATTTGGCTGTGCGATATGCCATGAAGGACAGGCAAGAGCCATTACAAATCCGGAAAAGGCGCATGGTGAGGTCAAACATTGGCTGACACCTATGAACAGAGGTAAGCTGGCGCAATCCTCGTGTTTAAAATGCCATGACAAGAATATAGAGTTGGTTGGCGGAGAAGAACTTTGGAAAGGTATAAAATTGTTTAAAGAATTGAAATGTTTTGGTTGTCATAAAACAAAAGGATTTGGCAAAGACGAGCATAGTATCAATGCCCCTGATTTGACACAAATCGGAAGCAGGGTTAACATTGCTTGGCTGGTGAAGTGGCTGATGGGGCCCAAGAAATTCAGGCCAAGCACTAGGATGCCAGATTTTATTTTGAAAGAAGAGGAGGCTTTATCCATAACCGCATATCTCTGGCAGAATTCGGAAGGGTTTTTTCCGGAAATGCCGAAAGAATTTAATGAAGACATGATAGATGAGGGCTACTCAATCTTTGAGAGTGTAGGGTGTCTGGCATGCCACAGCGATGTGGAGGAAGACGGCAAAATACACGGCCCGAATCTTGCCAGGATTGGAGAGGCCATGAAATATGAATGGCTGGTTAACTGGCTGTTAGACCCTCGGGCTTATTCTCCAAAGACAAGCATGCCTGATCTCAGGCTCGATAACGAGAGCGCAAGGCTTGTGGCGGCTTATTTGACAACTTTAAAAAGTGAAGGGCACAAGGAGAAACCGGAGAAACATGAATGGCTGGACGATCCGGAAATGGCAAAACAGGGAGAAAAACTGATTATAAAATATGGCTGTTCCGGATGTCATAAAATAAATGGAATGGAGGGCCAGGGTAAGGTAGGTGTAGAATTGACAGAGATAGGCTCCAAGAATATACACTTCTTTGATTTTGGTTCTGAAGAAAAACTTGGCCGTTTTGGTTCTTTGCAGAAAGAAATACTCAGCCTTGTTGGACTGGAGGATGCAGAAAAGAATGTAGGGAAGGCAAGACATACCTGGATAAAGGCAAAGTTGGGCAATCCGAGACGATTTGATGAAGAAAATTTAAAAATGCCTGACTTCCGTTTAAATCAGGAGGAGATAGAGGCGTTGTCCGTATTATTAGTGGGCTTAACGAATGAGAAACTTGAGGAGAACTATATATATAAAGCATCAGAAAAAGAGAAGTACATTGCAGAAGGTAACAGGGTATTGGTTAAATACAATTGCATGGGATGCCATCAGTTTACAATAGACACATTATATTTGAAAGATGGAAGTAGTTTAGAAGGCATGGTTAAGCTTGAGGAAGAAGATAGCTTGTTTTTTCAACTATGGGCGGATAATGAGAAGCTTGGGCAAAAGGCCGGAGATACGGCACAAATAGCAAAAGGACAAATAAGTAGCAGAGAAAGCGCTGAAGGAGGAGAAGATATAGCTTCACTGATAATTGATTATCATGTTGATGTAGACGGTATGATGCCGGAGGAGGCAAAAGTTTTTACACCTCCGGTGTTGTATGGTGAAGGCAGGAAGGTACAATGTACATGGCTTTTCGGTTTTCTTGAAGAGCCTGTTGCCCTGAGACCCTGGCTTGATATCCGCATGCCGACATTTCGTTTATCAGAGAAAGAGGCTACATCAATATCCAGATATCTTGCAGTTGTAGACGAAGAAGAGTATCCGTATGAGTTTATAAAAGAAAAAAGGGATTACTATATAAAACAAAAAGAGCTGCAAAATCCCGGTTACCTGGCGAAGGCAAGGCGTCTGTTTGAATCTAAGGATGTAAATTGTGCGTCCTGTCATGTCAGAGGAGATAAAACACCTGACGGAGACCCTGCAGATTGGGCGCCGGATTTATTACTGGCAAAAGATAGACTTAAACCTGATTGGATAGAGTCGTGGTTGTTAGACCCCCAGATAATACAGCCCGGTACAAAGATGCCAAAATTCTTCAGGGAAGGTACCTTACAGGATATTTTTCCCGGGACACCGGGAGAGCAGTCAGAGGCAATTAAGGACTTATTAATGAATCTGCCAAAGGATATGTTTACTGAACAAGGAACTGATTCGGCAGAATAAGTTAATAAAGGCAGATTCCCGCCCAACAAGAGGCGGGCAGGCGCTTAATCCTGGATAAAAAACGCCGAGGACTTTTCACTATACAACGTATAATACATATAGAGATCCAAAGGAAATACCGGTATCTAAACCGGCTCCTGTAGTGTGATGCAGTGAGGCCCGCCCAATCCGATGAGCAGATCTACCGCACGGATGCCGATTACATCACGGCTGGGAAAGAGCTCAGCAAGGATGCCAAGGGCTTTTCTATCGGCAGGATCATCAAAAGTGGGAACCATGACCGTTTCGTTAGCAATATAGAAATTTGCATAGCTTGCCGGCAATCTCCATTTCTTGAAATAGACAGGTTTCGGCATGGGAAGCTTTACGACTGCATGCTTGTTCCCATCTTCCAACCTTACATTTTTTAATCGTTCCAGGTTTTCTGCCAGGACGGCGGTATTGGCGTCTGTAGGATTGGTCTCCATTGCCAGAACCAGCGTTCGCCTGTCAACAAAACGGCAGATGCCATCCACATGCCCGTGAGTATCATCACCCTCAATACCACGGCTCAGCCAGATAACATTTGTAATACCGAGATATTTTCTGAATAGCTTTTCTATTTCACTGCTGGTAATGCCGGGATTGCGCGTCTGTGTCTTCTGGCCAAGCAGACACTCCTCCGTTGTGATCAATGAACCAAACCCGTTTACGTCAATACTGCCGCCTTCCAGAACAAGCGGCGAATTCCTCCACTTTGCAGAAATCATTCTAAGGTTTAACCGGTGTGCCAGTTTCAAGGAAACGCTGTCGTCCTTTTTGTGTGCCGGATAACGTGCCCAGCCATTGAAGCGAAAACTAACAATCCTCTTCAGTTTACCTTTAGTCCGGTTATCGGCTACGAACGTTGGCCCGTAATCACGAATCCAACTCCTATTGGTTGATATGTGATGGAAACTGATATTTGCAAGGTCTGCCCGAACCTGTCTAAGATATTTCCTTGCCCTCGCTTCATGTTTCCCGGAATTCACCAGAATGCAGACATCTTCAGCGTCCGCAAGTTTACGGGCCAGTTCCGCATAAACCTTTTGTACGGCAGACATTCTACCCGGCCAATCGGTGGGGTTATGAGGCCAGTTCAGCCATGTCGCTTTATGCGGCTCCCACTCGGCAGGCATACGATAATGAATTGAATCTTTTTTATGCATTTCCAGAAAAATCAAATTCAGATTTAAATGTCTTACAGAAGATTTTATCCGCTAAGGAATTCAGGAAACTCAGGAGAAAATATACAATCAAATTAGCACCCTATGGGCGGACTACGATTAATAATTGTAGCGGAATGGCTTTAGCATTCCACGTCTACGGGCTTATCGGCAAGGGTGGTTAAATGTAACTCAAACCTTCAGGTTTGAAAAACACTGTCGGCAGGCAGCTTGGCATAGATCAAACCTGAAGGTTTGAGTTACATCTGAAATTTCCTATATAATCAATAAATCACTCGGCCAGCTTATTATACGCCTCGATGCGTCGATCCCTGAAGAAAGACCATGTCTGGCGCGTTTTAGAAGTAAGTTGCTGCTCTATCTTCCCGTAGAGTATTTCCTCCTTATCTCCGGATGCTTCAGCGATGATGTGCCCACGTGGGTCAACTATAAAAGAATGCCCCCAGAATTCGATCTCAGAATCACCGTCCTGGTTAGGTTCTATGCCAACCCGATTTACAGAGGCTGTATATATTCCATTGGCAATAGAGTGACCACGCTGAATTGTCTTCCATGAATCCAGATACATTTCACCATCCCCCTCCTTCTCTCCCGGAAGCCAGCCGATTGCCGTTGGATATATCAATACTCCTGCTCCGGCGAGTGCGCATAAACGGGCCGCCTCCGGGTACCATTGATCCCAGCAGATCATGGGCCCGATCTTTCCTACAGCAGTTTGAATAGCCTGAAAGCCAAGATTTCCGGGAGTGAAGTAGTATTTTTCCTGGAATTGCGGATCGTTCGGGATATGCATTTTTCGATACCTCCCTGCTATGGAACCATCCGGATTAATCACGACCAGACTATTGTAATATTCGCCCGACGTACTTCTTTCAAAGAGGGGGACCACCAGAACGCTATCCACGGCCTTTGACAATTGTGAAAAATAGTCTGTTGTATAACCGGGAATCGGCTCGGCTAACTCAAAAAAACGAGAATCCTCCTGCTGGCAGAAATAGATGGAACAGAAAAGTTCCGGAAGGCATATCAAACGAGCTCCCCGCTCTGCCGCTTCAACGATTCGCTGCCTGGCATACTGCATATTTTCTTCTCTTGAACCCTGGCAGATCATCTGTATTAGCGCTATTACGTAAGGTTCTTCCTTTTGCATAGTTCCCAAAATTATTCTTAACCAATCATATAGTTTTGATATAATATACAATAATTATACTTTTTCTCAAACAGTCAAATTTAGGATAAATTTGAGATACCTGCTCCATTTCCCGGACTTAAATGACATTTAAATTGAACGATTTTATTTTCTATATTATAGTAGCCGCAGGCTTTAGCCTGCGTTTCTCATCATCCGATGGGCGTATGTGAATTTCTCGTAAGTTACGCAACCTAAAGGATGCGACTACGCAAGTCGCTCAATTTAGGTGACAATTTATCCTGTCAGTACATTAACTTTTCTAAGGAGGTTGATATGGCAAATGCAAAATTCAACCTGAGTCTGCCATCCAATGAACCAATCAATAGTTACGCCCCCGGAACACCTGAACGCAAAGACATTAAGGCCAAATTGAAAGAATTAAAGTCCAGGCAGATAGAAATACCAATTATTATTGGCGGCAGAGAAGTAAAAACAGGAAATATGGGGAAATGCATACTCCCCCATGACCACGGAACCGTTGTGGGTACATATCATAAGGCGGGAGCGAAAGAAGTCCAGGAAGCCATTGAAGCATCTCTCAGAGCACGCAGGCAGTGGGCGAAGACGGACTGGCAGTACCGTGCTTCAATCTTTCTCAGGGCGGCGGATATTCTTGCAGGGCCATGGCGTTCGCTGTTAAATGCTGCCAGTATGCTGTGCCAGAGTAAGAACGTCTTCCAGGCAGAAGTAGACGCCGCATGTGAATTAATTGACTTTTTCCGTTTTAACGCATTTTATACTACGAAGATATACGAACAGCAACCGCCTATCTCGACTGCCGGCACCTGGAACAGACTGGAATACCGGCCGCTTGAAGGTTTCATCTTTGCCTCAACACCTTTCAATTTTACTTCAATTGCCGGCAACCTCCCGTCCGCACCGGCCATAATGGGAAATGTAGCTTTATGGAAACCGGCTTCAAATGCGACATACTCTGCTTATTATCTAATGAAGCTTTTCCAGGAAGCAGGCATACCTGACGGGGTTATTAATTTTATCCCAGGAACAGGGAGTGAGATCGGCCCGATTATTATGAACTCCCCGGACCTTGCCGGTATTCACTTTACCGGCAGCACAGCCACCTTCCAAAATATGTGGCAGACTGTTGGCAATAATATTAAGAATTACAAAAGCTATCCGCGCATTGTAGGCGAGACCGGCGGCAAAGACTTTGTCTTTGTTCACAAGGATACAAAAGTAAAAGAATCAGGCACAGCCCTGATAAGGGGTGCGTTTGAATACCAGGGACAGAAATGTTCCGCTGCATCCCGCGTCTACATTCCCAGCAGTTTATGGATAGATTTAAAGGACTTTATGCTTGAGGAAATAAAAACGGTAAAGATGGGAGATGTGGAGGATTTCACCAATTTTATAAATGCGGTGATTGACGAAGCGGCTTTCTCCAAGATTACAGAATACATTGAATTTATTAGAGACAGTAATGAGGCAGAGATTGTGTGCGGAGGAAACTATGACAACAGCAAGGGATATTTTATTGAACCCACAATTGCCGTCACTACCAACCCTCATTTCCGCACTATGGAAGAGGAGATCTTCGGGCCTGTTCTCACAGTATACATTTATAAAGATGATAAATTTGAAGAGACACTTCATCTATGTGATGAAACCTCTCCCTATGGATTAACAGGGGCTATTTTCTCCCGCAACAGGGAGGCGATTAGGATGGCTGAAAAGATCCTCGTAAATGCGGCAGGCAATTTCTACATCAACGACAAACCGACAGGGGCAGTTGTCGGCCAACAACCTTTTGGAGGCAGCCGTACAAGCGGAACCAACGACAAAGCCGGCAGCTTTCTAAATATGATCCGATGGGTAACCCCTCGAACAATAAAAGAAACATTTGTAGCGCCAACTGACTACAGATACCCATTCATGGGAGAAGAATAGTAGGGGCGAACGGCCGTTCGCCCCTACTTAAAATAGAAATTCACATTCTATCAAGGCGTAATCCCTCTCAAGTACATCTCTTCCTCGACTTCTCCCAGCCTCTCACTTGCAGAATTTATTGTATAGTCCTTTGTAATACCAGCAGCCTCTAATGCCGCCCAGCTTCCTACACCATCTCCTACCGGTACACCTGAATGTGTTGGAACATAGGAAACTGGTCCGGAAACAACAGATTTTAATTGCCGGTATTCACCCTGCAATTGGCTATCCGAAAGCCTGCTGACAGGTACAGCAGAACAGCCAATCAGAAAAGAAAATACTAATATTAGCAATACGCTTAAAACCTTCCTTGAATATTTCAACATTGTTTAAACACTTTTAGATTGAAATAATAACTCAATTCTGATAGATTTCTATACTATAAATCTTAGTTAATTTCAAGTAATTTACGCCCCCATCGTCTAGCCTGGCCCAGGATACATGGTTCTCAGCCATGAGACAGGGGTTCAAATCCCCTTGGGGGTACTTTACTTTCTTCAATCACATAATTCATACTACAGGAATATCGAATTCCGACTATTTATCAACACAGTTATCAACCCCGCTTTCACGGGGATTCCAGGGGTTGAAGCTGGAATCTCCGCCCAGGCGGATCTGCCTTGGGCATGACTTCCGAAAGGAAGGATACACGATTCCGCTTGA
>JBHHYW010000127.1:0-7424 GCA_046757745.1 Candidatus Scalindua sp. | reverse complement strand
AGAGAGCGCTTATGTCGCCGGTATGCACCGCAATTCGCTCGAGTTCAAGCGCTATGGCACGCTCAGCGTCTAAACGGTTATCTGTTGTTATGCCAGACAATCCCTCCATTACCTGTGCAAATGCAAGTGTGTGGCCGATGGTTGTGTCTCCGGCAATGCCTTCTGCCAGTATGGTCCTTTGCATCAGTTTTGGTTTCTCGATGAAGAGGCTCTCTACTCCTCTGTGCTGCCAGCCAAGCTGAATTTCAAGATGCAATACCATTTCTCCATTGCAGATAAAACGGAAATGGCCAGGTTCTATCACACCGGCATGAATAGGCCCCACGCCAACTTCGTGCAACTCTTCACTATCTATTTTATAGAATGGATAATCATTTATTTTTATATTCCTGTCATGTCTGTTGTGTGAGAACCTTACAGGTTTCAGCCAGGGATGGCCTTCAAATTCAACCCCGAAATTTTCCCATATTTCACGCTCGAAAATGTGTAATGCATCAAAGCGCAGGGTAAGAGATTCCAGTTTCCAGGGCCTTTGCCCGGCAAGTAGTATGTGTGATAACAGAAAAACAGACTGCGTACGGTCGTCAGCCAGGCAGCAAATAAATTTCAGGCTACTATTTTCCGGGTATGCATAGTAGTTTATGCAATGGACGTCTTCAGCATTCAGCAGTTTCAAGACCGTAGCATAAAATTCACGGTACTCAAGCGCCGGAATTTCAGAGAGGCTGGCCGCCTGTCCATTCTTTATGTTTAAAGTGTTTTCTATCTCTATAGTCATTGCCGTTAATGTAATACTGCCGTAGCTCCTTTTATTAAATCTGAAAAGAATTCCGGAGGATTTACGCCAAGATAAATGATTAACCCGAAAAGAACAAATTGTGAAACGGTTTCAAGGGTATTAACCTTAACTGATTGAGGTGTTATGAGTTCTTTTCCATTGTAGTAAAGCAGGCGCAGAAGATTCTTCCCAATGACGAATATGATGACGGTAAGCAAAAACAGGGCTGCAATGGCAATGTAGTAATGATTTCCCGCAAACAATGATTTAAACGCCATGAACTCAGACACAAAAAGACCGGAAGGGGGTATGGCAGTAATGCAAATAAATGCCAGTATTACTACTATAGCTCCCAGAGGATTTAACTTTATGTAATTACCACACTTTTTAATTAAATAGCTGTTGTAAACACTATAAACCTGGCCTATCTGGTAGAACAGTCCGGCCTTTGCGAATGAGTGAAGCGTTATATGTAAAATGGCGGCATAATATCCAATACCTCCGGCAGAAAGGGCTAAAGCGACAATGCCCATGTGTTCCATACTGGAAAATGCAAACATACGCTTAAAGTGTTTAACCCTGAGTAGTTGGACGGCAGACACGGAAATGGAAATAATACCAGCTATCCAAAGTACATTTTTGGCCCATGGAAGCGAATCGGTCTGAGCGATAATGCAGTACATACGGTAAATTCCTAGGAAACCCACATTCATCAATGTGGTGGAAATAAATGCGCTTATTGGCGGCGGTGCGGTAGTATGGGCGTCGACACACACAGCATAAAGAGGAAACAAACCCATCTTGGCGCTGAATCCGGTCAGCACAAGAATAAAAGCGATCTCAATCCATTTAGTATTCATCCCCTGTGCATGTGCAACAATGCTGCTTAAGAATAAGTTGGTCAACCCCTCGTTACTAGCAGCGACACTAACGGATAATATGCCGACAAGTGCAAGTGAAAGACCGATAGAACAGATGAAAACATATTTCCATGTTGCCTCTAATGCAAAAGCCGTACGCTCATGGTAAACAAGCACCGATACGCACAGCGTGGTTGCCTCCACACTGGCCCAGAATGTCCCGAGATGTTCTGAGAAATAAGCCCCGTTCATGGCAGTGCTGAGCATTATTAATGCCGCATAGTAAACACTTTTATACCGTTTCGTGTCCGAGTGTCTTTCGAGGTATAGATAACTGTGATAAAATGTCGCATAACCCAGCAACGCAAGGATGCCGGAAAGGATAATGCCGATGGAATCAAAGGCAAAATATACTGAATCTTTTTCATTTAAATGGCAAAAGGCATAAACCGTTAAAAGCGTTTGACCGGTAAGAAACAACAGGATAAGAAGCTGTTGTATAACCCGGTTCCTCAAACAGAATACTGCGCCACTGATTGCAAAAGCTGATATAAAATAGAGTACAAGCATCATTTAATCCTTTAATTGGGCAAGGTCATCAACATGCATCTTTTCGAACATGTCACTTACACGGTTAACAAATATTCCCAGCACGAGAACTCCAACGAATATGTCCAGTAATATAGTAGTGTTCACGAGCATTGGCATTTCGCTTCCAACCGCAAGTGAAAACAGGAACACACCGTTCTCCATAATCAGGTATCCGACTAAATGGGTAAAAATGTTCCGATGAATCATCACAAAATAGATACCGGTTATTATGGAAGCTATTGATGCAGAAAGAAATTTGGCATGCAGGTGATTATCATTACTTAACAGAAACCCGGAGACAATAGCTGCCGATATCGCTATTACGGTAACAAAAGTAGACACCTTGCTATGGGCAAGCCTGTCGAATTTATTTCTTTTTCTCATTTGGTTAAGAAATAGCGGCACAAACAGCCCCTTCATAATTATTGTTTCCGTAAGAATAAAGACAAGGTACAGCGTATTTATATGTTTAAGCTGCAGGTACGCAATTACAAAGAGCAAGACTCCCTGGGCTATAAGCATGGTCAGGAAGCGCTTTACCCTTTCGGTAAATGCCATGATTATAAGAGTCAATTCAAACAGTAAAATTAATGAAAAAGTCATAGTAAGTTTTATTCTATAAAATACTTATGAGTTATTGCAAGCACGCTTAGAAACGCTGCCATCGAAATCGATGAGAGCGCCAATAACCACTTCGGGTTCTGTGCCAGTTTATTCCTGGCCCTGAACGATTCCAAAAGGCCAACTGCGATTGCAAACAGAAGGTTTACCGCGAGAAACACCACTATCTGTGCATATAACGGCCATGCATCAGGAAAAATAAAGTTGGCAATCAATCCTCCATAAAGTGCAAATTTCAAGCCTGTTGCCAGATGAATAAGACACATGTCAATCCCGCTATTATCCAGTACCATCACCTCATGTATCATGGTAAGTTCCAGATGTGTTTTAGGATCGTCAATAGGCATACGGCTGTTTTCCACCATCGCTATTTGTACCAGCAGATAAATCCCCAGCAGGGCAAACAGATACGATAAAAAAGACTCAAAATGTATATGAGTGAACAGGTCATAAAATGATGCATGATTTGTAAGCAGGGCAAGCGAACCCATCAATATGAAAAAAGCCGGTTCCACCAGCAGGGAATATAACGCCTCCCTGTTTGCCCCCATCCCTTCAAATCCGCTGCCCGTATCCATAGCGCCTATTATCATCATGAATTTGCCAACCGCAAGCAGGTAAGCAAAAAATACAAAGTCCACATCAAAAGAGAACAACCCTTTATATCGCCCGAAGGGCATAAAGAGCATAGCGACAACAATTGAGGCAAAATATATTACGGGCGCAACCTGGAAAACAATACTGGTGGTAGCGCTGTAAATACTGCCTTTTCTCAATAACCTCGCTACATCAAACAGGGGCTGAAAGATACCTGGCCCTTTTCTGCCGCTCATTTTTGCCTTGGTAATGGCAATAATCCCCGGAAACAGCAGGCTTGAAACAATAGATAATAAAAATCCCAGTCCATTCATCATATACTATATCAATTTAAACATGGTTAATAAAAATATCAGCCCCATAAAGAGAAAGGCATACATGATATAATGCTGCAAATTTCCGGTTTGAAAGATTGCAGATCTCTCCATCCAGTGAATAATTTTTCTTACCGGTCTTTCAACCAGGTTTTCTTCAAGCAGATCTCCGGTTTCTGTTTTAAAGCTTTTCGGAGGTGGAAATATCTCCTCCTCTTTCAAGGACTCAAAATGTTTGTCTACCTTGATAACTGGCGGTGACAATACCCGGTAATTGTCGGCAAACGAAGTAGCCGTATATTGGTGCACTGCAGGGTCTGCTCCGGAATAAGCACACCCCCAGGTAGGCCCACGTTCAATCGGCACTCTCTTTTGCTGCGTCCTGCGTAGAAACCATAGAAGGGCTGTCAGCAGCATAAACACCAGGGATGCGCGGCTGACACCGGAAAGGGACGGAGTATTTTGTAATATAGATGTAATATCTTCCGCATACAATTCAACCACCTTACCTGCCGCTTTAACGAAGAACAGAGGGAAAACCCCTATGGCTACAATCATAATGACGGCAAGGATTTGTGGAAATATCATGCCGCCATTAACCTCTTTTACATTTTCAGGTAACATAGATCTTTCGGCGCCTAAAAAAACTATGCTGAAAACCTTGGTGAAGCAGAAAATGGCCAGGCCCCCAATCAAAGCAAGGCATATAACCGTACCCAGGATAGTAAAATCTGTTTGAAAATTTGCTGTGCTTAATCCTTTAAAAAGACCGGAATAGATCAGGAATTCTGAGATAAAACCATTGAATGGTGGTAGTCCGCATATTGCCAGCGCCCCCAGTAGGAACAGCAGGGCAGTGACAGGCATTCTCTTTATTAGTCCACCCAGATGTTCAATGTGTTTTGTGTGTGTCCTCATATAAACCGAGCCGGCCGAATAGAACAACAGAGATTTAAACAGTGAGTGGTTTAATATATGTAGGATACCACCGGTAAATCCGAGCGCCGTAAGAACCGGAATATCCTTTGCGATTCCAATCAGCCCTATCCCAATACCTATACCTATTATGCCGATGTTCTCAATACTGTGATATGCCAGCAACTTTTTTAGATCGTGTTGCACAATAGCATACATGACGCCGAGCAGGCCGGAAACCGATGAAACTATGAGTATGAAAACGCCTATGGCAAACAAATCCGTATGGATATAGGTAAGTACCCTGAGAATACCGTAAATCCCCATCTTTATCATCACGCCGCTCATAACACCTGAAACGTGGGACGGCGCCGCAGGGTGGGCGCGAGGCAGCCATGTGTGTAAAGGAATAAAGCCCGCCTTAATACCAAATCCCG
Source organism: Candidatus Scalindua sp. (assembly GCA_046757745.1). Taxonomy (GTDB): domain Bacteria; phylum Planctomycetota; class Brocadiia; order Brocadiales; family Scalinduaceae; genus Scalindua. Next base: position 2,311 of record JBHHYW010000127.1, on the reverse strand, counting down.
CAAAGAAGAGGAGGAAAAGAGGGAAAGGGTGGAATCTTGCAAAGTATACAGTCAACCCGCCAAATGAAAATCCAGAGCCAGTCTGCACAAACGCATAAATAAAGCCTATCATTATCAATACCAGGCCAACATGCATCTCCAGCAGATAATAAATACCGGCCTTGACTGTTTCCTCTTTTTCAGATTCAAAGATCACGAGATAAAACGAGGATACAGACATCAACTCCCAGATTACCAGAAAAGCAAGCCCGTCACGAACCATACACACCAGTATCATGGATATATGCAGCCAGACAAGGCTGAAATAGTGCAGTCCAAATTCAACATTGTTCTTTTTGTTTATGTACGGCCTTAGATACCCTGTTGAATACATGGTGCCAGTAAGCATGGTGAAATTCAGTATAAGGATGAAGAACGCACTCAAACTATCCACCTTGATCCCCAATGGGCGACCCCAGAAGTTGATCAGGAGTTCACGTTCAAAGGACGTTCCATGAATCAGGACGTCTACCGACCAATAGCCTGTTATGCCGGCTAATCCAAGTTGTATGAATAACCCGAAGTACGACATGTGCCTTTTGGACAGGAAAAATATACCAAATGTCAGCACGAATAAGAGTTGAAATACGATTAAATACATATTATTGTCCACTCTTGAACACTAAATTCTTCTCATTAATTTCAATAATTCCCTGGTTATTGTTGATGGTGATGGGGGGCATCCGGGAATACGATAATTAACCGGAATTACGTTACCGGCTCCATCTTTTACAGCATAGCTGCCCTTGAAGATTCCTCCGTCAATGGAGCAGTCTCCACACGCAATGACAATTTTTGGCTCAGGCATTGCAAGGTATGTTTTCTTCAGGGCAAGCTCCATCTGACGTGATACGGGCCCGGTGACCAGCAGCACATCCGCGTGCCTCGGAGAGGCGACAAAGTCTATTCCAAATCTCTGGATATCATAAATTGGATTTGTAAGAGCTGTGCATTCCCATTCACATGCATTGCAGGAACCCGCGTCTACCTGTCTGATTCTCAGAGACCTGCCAAAGATCCTATTCATCTTTTTCGCCGGGGAAAGTGTCTCTATTTTATCATCAGGCGGTGTTTGAATAGATTCAGGGAATTTAATCGCCTGCTTCCTGCTTATCAAATTCTTTAAAATTTTTAACCACATAAATGTATTTCTTTAGAAAAATATTAACTATTGTTTTCATTGTTGTCTATATAAAACTGTTCAATTTATGCAACAATAAATTGTTCATCCTTATTAATATTAATTTATTTTCCGCTCCAATCTTCAATATTCAATAGTAAATATTCAATTCTTTCACATATCACAGCCTGAATAAGAGAGATTGAAACTTTTGTTGCACAATGGGAAATCCGGTATTATGTTGCCACGAACAGCAAAAGGCACTGCCGGCCAGTTACAGTAAGACGGAGATCTCAATTTCACTCTTAAGGGCCGTCCCTCCCCGTCTGACTTAACCCAATAAAATACCGAACCCCTGGGGGTCTCGGTATACCCGAGTGCGTGGGAATCCGGAGGTATTTCATCTGCTTTTACATGCAATGCTCCCGCATACCGGCCTTCAATAATGGTCTTTATCATATGCATGGAACACTTTGCCTCTTCCGCCCGGTCCATCATCCTCGCAAGGACGTCTCCTTCCTGCCTGGTCAATGTGGCGGGTTCAAAGATTCTATTGTAAATAAGATGCGGGTGTGCCCTCCTTATATCATCTTCGACTCCTGACGCCCTTGCCGCAATGCCGGTAACACCCAGTTTCAGGGCGGTTTCCTTTGTCAATCTTCCGGTATTTTCCAACCTTTCAATATGCGAGACTGCGCCCAATAGAAGTTTCATGAACCCTTTGTATTCCTCTGCTACTTTATCTATTGTTGAAGATATATCATCCGCCTGTAAGAGGATATCCTTTGTCACGCCGCCAACCGTATTTGTCCCTCTCAGGAATCTGCTTCCCGTCAACCTTTCATTAAGCTGTAAAAGGCTCTCTTTTATGGTTGATCCTGTTGTATTGCCTACAGCCAGACCTGTTCCTGCACATAAGAAACCGATATCTCCTATATGGTTATAAAGCCTTTCCAGCTCAAGCAGGAGCGTCCTTATCGCCTTTGCTTTTTCCGTTATCTTAGTATCCGCCATCCTCTCCACCGCCATACAGTAAGCTGCCGAATGTGAAAACGTGGAAGCTCCCGATACACGTTCGGCAAGCCTTACACCCTCGAAGAAACTCATACCCTCAAAATGCTTTTCTGTCCCCTTGTGAGTATAAAACAGTCT